>JAHDCA010000082.1 GCA_020630115.1 Candidatus Dojkabacteria bacterium
TCCGGCATATTTATATACTCAGGGTTACCGAAATCTCCTATAAGAGCTTCAGGCGGTGAATGCAAATCTACAGCCCCGGCTAGATAATAGTAGTCTTCTCCCAGTCTATAAAACCGATTCCCAGAAACCACTCCCACATCACTTACTTGAATTTCCATCAAATCAATATCAGTAACATCAGAGATGCCATACCTTGCTTTAGAAAATTCATGACTAAAGTTTTTCATAACGACATTACTTCTAACTAATAATTCTTCAGTATTACCATTTGCATATTCTATTACGACAACTATATACTCGGATTCGTCTCCAAATTGATCAATATTATCAAGCATGGCCCCCAATGGTTTGACAACTGAGACACTCTCAACTGCGAACCCCTTCGAATCAACTAATAATGCACCATGATCTGAATTTATTACAATACCATTAGTACCTGATTCAACAAATATTTCAATACGTTCACCATTTGTAAGAAAGTTTGAGTGCCTTAGTTCATGATTTGAACTAATTGCCAAGTTCGAACTTCTACTCTCGAAATTATTAATAGTATCTGAATACTCAATAACACCGCTTTGATTATCTACATTATCCGCAGTTGCCACATCATTACTATCTGAATCTAAATGTGCATCATCAACAGCAATTTGTAAAACTACCTCGTCATTAACTAAAGGATTCATTGGATCAAGTGTTAATGGAGGATTCCAGGCCACTGCATCACTTGCAATTACTGTTACATCTGGTTGATTAGCAACTTTTAGATAATCAAATCTGGACTTCAAAACCCCTGCTATCATAGTACAAGCGAGTATCGGACTTAGGATAGCTCCCCATCTTTGTATAGGTGTAAGGTTATACCAAAAGTCGTATCTGATAAGATCCAAACTTTCTCCCATATTACTTGGCAGTGAATCCTTAATATTAGGTGTGCCAGCTCCTGAACTCCCTGTATTAAGTGGTTGTTGTTGAAAATTTCCCATAACAAATAAAGATAAATTTATCTATCATAGAATGGCCGGTTATAATGAAGACCTAAGATTTAACATTTCGAGGCACGCTTAAGACTAAGCATGACCAACCCTCAAAACAACTCTCAGATTCTAGGCGTTGTTCCCTATAATTAATTATATACTCAAAAATATATCTTTGGCAATATTAATTGCAAGTTGAAGATAAATGTTATGTAAACGGCTATCAAGGATATTCTAACTATAAATACATGTTATCCTCCAGATATTAGCCTGGATGAATACGATAAGGCTTTAGAAAGGCAAGCATCTTTAGCTTTTGCTAGATTTTTAGGGTATAAGTTAGGATTAGCTGCAGTTTTGTACTATACAACAAATATTGAAGTACATATAAAATTCGAAGATAATGTAGGATCTGACACATATGTATTCGATCTTTCAACACAACAAATTACCCCATACGATTCAAACTCTATCTAACTAACAACAATATTACTCTCAGGAGGTAGCTCAATTCCGGTCGCGTCAAAAAGATCTTGTTTCATCTGCATCACGAACTCGTAGATATCTCGTGAAGTAGCTCCACCATAATTAGTAGCGATCAGGGCATGTTTACGCCAAGCACCAACTTTACCACTCTTATGCATCTTCGGATTCCACATCCCATATTTGTCCATAGTTCTATAACCTATCTCTTCAAAGATATGACCACCAGGGATCTTTACCAATTCCATCTCCTCAAGATTAACATCTTTGTTGGCGTAGTGAGTCATCCCAGTATGAGGGTAAATCTGCATTTTAGGGAACTGCTTTAGTAACTCCTCGGCTTGGGCTCTTGGGATAATAGGATTAGCAAACATCGACCCATTTGAGCCAAATTCGCTCACCTTAGGCAACTTATAATTCCTCAATTCAACAATTGCACTAAAGATCTGCTGAGCAGTGTAGGGTGGTTTACCAAATTGGTTTAAGAAGTACTGCAAACTCTCATAGTTCGATTCATACACTTCAACTCTTTTATCATCAGCACCTAACTTCTTCAATCTATACTTAACTCGGGTAATGATATATTTATCTTTATCATATGACTTGAAGCGACTCATACGATAACTGAAATCACACTCATCTTTTGAAAACCTCTTCAATTCACCAGTTGCAATCTCATAAGCCTCCAATTCAACGAAAGTATCTTCTTGAGTAGCGCCGTAACACGCAATATTTTGCATTGGGGCAGCTCCAACCTGACCAGGTACAAGCGCAAGACTCTCAAGACCTCCAAGATTCTTCTGCATCACGAAGTATTCCACAATAGTAGGCCAATCCTCACCAGCACCAACCCAATACGATTCGAACTCACCATCATCCTCAGCAAGCTCAACCCCTCGGAGATTAATATGGAGTACAAAGCCCTCAAAATCATTTGCAAATAAGGTATTAGCTCCTTTACCCAAGATAAACCTCCGCCCAGTAGTAAATTCTGAAACTTTTCGCAATTCACTTAACTGCTCAACACTATCAAGCTCGGCAAAGTACTGCGAGGTAAACTTAGCCCCCCATGTTGTAAAATTTGTTAAGTCTTTGTTTTCGTGGATTTGAATGTTCATGATTTATTATATTGTGGGAGGCACCAACTTGAAAGACTTATAATTTATACTACAGTACGTGATGCGGAAAATATTTCCATATACAAACACTAACTGACAACATAAACAGGTAAAGCCTGATTCCCTTTATCTTCAACAAGAACCATCTCAGTGGCCACATAAAGCATCAGTGATACTTCTTTAGCATAAGTTTCATCCAGGCCTAGTACTTTCGCAACTTTCAATACGTACCAAAGGTCAAGGTTAAAAGCCTGAGAATTGTTTTCATCAGCTTTATTAGTATCAAACGTTTTAGACTCAACAAGATTTACCATAGCAGCAATTTCTTGATGCGAGCCATTAAGCTTATAAATCTTAGCATCAGTTTGTCCAATATTTGCAACCAACTCATCCCCAGTTGGGTAATGAGGATCTTGAATTTCAAGTAGTGCTTCAAAGTCTCTAATTATCTCTTTAAGATTTTTATCTGGAATCTCAACTCCAAGCCCTAACAATCGACTTTGTATCTCTTTGGATTCAGAAACGACCCTCTGAAGAATTATCTTGTTATTTGCTGCAAACCCACAATCACAAGTATCACCATCATGATTATGTCCACCAAGCCCAAAACCATTTTCAACTAATATCGGATCTACTAGACTAGATGATTCAGTAAAGGATAAAGAATCCTTTAGAGCTTTAAGTACGTAAAAGTGAATTGTTCCACCTAATGTTTGAGGACTAATTCCATAATCCAGCTCATCACAACACCTTCCGTCTACACACGTCGCAGGCTTAGATTCAACTACGTCAATATAATTACTTTTTAAGAACTCTTCAATTGAATATGACATATCAAAATTATAAGTTTATTTATATATAAAAAATTCTACACCTAATATAATTATTTTCCAGATCCGATTTCTCTAGACTCCCAGAACCCACTAAGATAAAATAAATCATTATGGATTTTTTAATCAATACAGTCGTATTGCTATCCAGTTTTGTACTATTAGCAAGAATAATCGACTTATATTTTATAGAGAGTTTAGAAGTTATTTCAAAGAAGCTTAAGCTAAGTGAGGATATCGCAGGTGCGACGTTCATGGCTGTTGGAGGATCAGCACCAGAACTATTTATTGCACTTCTTGCATTATTTAGAGCAACAGAAGAACAAGCCATTGGGGCATCAACGATCGTTGGATCAGCGATTTTTAACATCTTAGTTATCATAGGTGTGTCCGCACTTTTTAGAAGGGCAGTACTCACTTGGCAACCAGTTATCAGAGATATGATTTTTTATATCCTTTCAATCTTATTGTTGTTATTCACATTTAGAGATGGAGTTATT
>JAHDCA010000083.1 GCA_020630115.1 Candidatus Dojkabacteria bacterium
CTTGATTTTAGCTTCCCTTGTCTTGAAATTATCAAGAAATCTCTTTCTTATAGCTCTTGGTGTGTTCTTTAATTTACTCATAAACAGCTTATCTAGTACTTTTTGAGAATCCTTGCATGCTGTTCCTTGATCAAACTTATCTCTCTTCCCTCTTCTTTCTTTTTTTAGAGGTTCTGATCTTTTCTCCACCTGATCTTTTCTAGTATTTCTTGTCCCTTTATCAACAATCCTAACTGTGCATCTGCAATTAGATACAACCAAGGAATTTGCTTGAAATACTCCGCTTTTTGATTCAAAATCATAAACATGACCAAAGAAAAGATAATTATCAATAAAAACAACCTTAGAAGTATGTATGAAAGTGGATCTAGCGTTAACAAGCTTTCTCTTCATTTCGGGTGTAGTCGTGACACTATAATCAGAAGGCTTAAAAGCATTGGTATAAAAACTAGGAATAGATCTTCTCAAAAGCTTTTTGGGAAGAATATTAATGGATTTAAAGAGCAATGCAAAAAAATGTACTACCAGGAATTTAAGAGTGCCAGAGAAATATCTAGTCACTTTGGACTTAGCAAAGGGTATGTACTTAGATATCTTCATAGTGTTGGCATTAATCCAGATGGAAGAAGCAATATAAGAAAAAACGTAATTGGCAAGTACGAAAAAGAGATTACCTCTATCTTGTCCCCTCTTGGCTCTAAAAACCAAGTTAACATCGCTGGATACAATATCGACATCGTTATCCATAAACTCAGAATCGCCATAGAAGTTGAAAGAAGTACTCCTAAGGAAAGCTCCTCCATATCTAAGAATAGATTTAAAAGTATTGAGAGCAGTGGATTTAAAATTATAATTATTTCTATCCCAAAAAGACTTAAAAGCTTCAACCCCTTGCTTATCGGTCAAGACCTCATCTCCGCTATTAAGATCCTTAGCAAAAACCCAGCCCCTAGTGGTAGCTATTGGGTGATTAGGTGTGATTCCAGAAATAACTTCACCATTAGAGAGTTTAATTTTGAAAACAACTCCTTTATAAAGTGCCCTAAATCCCTTATTTAAATCACCTGATACTTTGTTATGCGATGCGATACAGTTATGACCGTTCGGAGGAAGATTAGTCTGCCAAAAAGGATCATCAGCAGGTCTGACTATACCATCTAGAGCTATATGTGACTCTCTAACAACATCATCATCTATTGCTATATACTCTAATTTATCACCATTGATAGAGGCTTGCTCTACTTTTCCTTTATTGTAACCATCTTGCATATAGTTTCTATATATAAGAGCTTTTCTGTTTTCTGCTAATGATTCAAAATCTTTAGAGTTAGAGCTATCTCTCCATTCTTTAAAAGATAAACCTTCTTTCTCAGCCTTTTTTAATGACCCAAGAACATTATCTATAGCTGTTATTTTATCAATTTCTTTTATAGTGAAAGCCAATGATCGGGCACAGCGAGTAAGCTCAAGATAATCATTATTAGTAACAGCAATTGACTTACGTGCCAGTTCAAGGGATTTACTTACGCTTTTGGGCATCGATTCTTCCTTGCATTCTGGTTTCCATCATTGCTTCTGTTAGTGTTTCTATAAATTGAGTGTCCTCATCTGGTAAAACAGATAGTAACTCAATCAACTCTTCTTTGCTCTCAGCGGAATCAATTATATCCCTGAAGAAGTCTGGTGAAATGGTACTGTCAGAATCGCTGATATATAATTCCTTGTTAGCTTCCAATGCACGCTCTTCCTTACTTGGGTCATTGAATTTTCCACCGATACCGCAAGCATGATTAAAAGTATCAGCAATGTCACTAACTTGGTTGCCTTCCGATAAGTCAAAGTCCTCTCCTTCTTTTAAATCGTAGTTTCTTTCGAAATACTGTGGAGTGAAATCAACGCCACACTGTTTAAGAATTTGATCCCTTTGAGACCTCTCAGTCCCCAAGCCTTTCTCTTGAGTTATCTTGAAAGATACCTCTTTATCTATATCGTTAAGCCATAAAAAATATTTTACTAATCTATTAATTGAACCCTCAATCATTCTAATGTCTGCTTGTCTCTTATCTTCACGAACATTGTCATGAACTTTAGCCATAGCAAATGAACCAGTATTAGCAGTGTTGTCAGTGGTCATTGTTTGACCTAAAACAACTTTTTGGATTCTTTTATTTATTGAGTTTAAAAATGTATCGAATTGAACACCCTGTGAGTTAGGAGATAATAATTTAATATCACCTTCTACTTTAGTAGCTATCCCACTAGGTCTTTTTGGACTACTAAGAACTTCAGCTAATAATTGAATACTAGACTTACCTGTTCTTGAATCTTTTTCATACGGAACTTTTCCGTACAGTATAGGATTACCAAACTTTTCTAGAAACTTAATCCAGAAATCATAGCCATGTCTTCTCATTTGGTATGGGTAGTACAGTTTTAACAATAAAGATTCCCCATAAGGATTAAGAGCATCAGGTCTATTTCTTGTTAAAAGATATTTACCCTGAGCTACTGGAACTGTGTCTTTATATGTTTTTCTTATTAATAATTGACCGAACTTATCAACCTCGAAGTCTTCTAAATCTCTAAGACATGTTCTATCTAGAATAACACCATCATCTGACATACCCCAAACAAGCTCATTAACACTAAACCCATACTTAATAGCATTCATTGAGTCAGCTATGATCTGTGGCAAACATTCACCTAAGCCCATCTTTACAAAGTCTTCTAGTTCTTGAGATTCAGCTTCAAAGGAATAACCTGAACCAACGATAGCATCTGATCTTGTATTAAAAGCTGTACAGATCTCATCATCTTGAAGCATCTTCTTTAAACAGCCTCTTCCACCCAGTTTTTGGATTAATTTCTCAGGAGTTTCTTGATTGGATAAGTTGCTAAAGACTCTATCAAGTCCATCTTCTCTAAATAAAGCGCCAACTGGCTCTAGATCAGTGTCAATTTGTTGCGTCTTACCAAAACTAAAAAGGTCTTTTAGTGCCATCATCCTTCCCTGGAAAAAAGAGCCTCAACCGTCCTTAGTTTATAGCCCTCGAAATAAGCTTATAATTATATTGCAACACAAAATGTATGGAATTTGAAATACTTCTTTGTTTAATAAAAATCACCATTGTCTGATATAAACGATCCACCAGCATGAAATGATACACCTTCCGACTCTCTAAGGTTCAATATTGCCTGACTTGCAGCGTCTACCATGTCATCGTTTCTAGCATCTGGGAATGATATTAACTCAAATACAAAGTCATTAGTGAATTCTGATTTCTCAGGAATATATATATTACCAGATTCAAAAAGAGGAGAAACAGCACTAAGCCGCCCCTCCTTTGATCCAGTAGGCGACCAGGGTATAAGACCTTCAATTCTTCCATGGAGATGGCTCATTAATGCAGGTCCGTTAGCCTTGTCTTCTATAAATTTTCTTGTAGCAGTTGGGTATCTACTAGATAAAGAAATGAACTGCCTAACAGTTTCATTGAAATCCCATTGACCTCTAACTTGATCTATTAAATAGAGATTAACACCAGATTTACCCCATACTTGACCGACAACATAATCAGATGTCTTTGATCCTTTAAAGGTTAAATCCCAAGATTGTATAATCTCACTAAAGTATCTAGGTTTTTCTTTATAATACTTTATCCATTCTTTTTTAATTATATTACCGCCATCTAGTGTTGGTGATTGTTGATATAGTGATTCAAAAGCTTTTGATCCAATTGATTTTTTTGTATCAATTAAAACATCTATAGGAAACATTTCTTCCCATAAAGCTTCCCCATTACTATTTATAGCAGGTAGATCAATTACCTCCCAAGTGTTTGGTTGCTCTTCTAATAGCCATCCACATAAATCATCTGTGTGCCATCTTGTATTGATAACA
>JAHDCA010000084.1 GCA_020630115.1 Candidatus Dojkabacteria bacterium
TTATTATTGTCATCTATAAATTTCTGGAGAAGTTTTGGATTTAGTGTCTTGTTATCAGGATCAACCCCATCAAAGACATATATAAGTTCATAATCACCAGGAAGTTTTTTATCAAGGTAAGTCATCTTACGAATAACATCCTTGAGAAGGTCCTTCTCTCTAAAATACGCTGGTACTACGAGGCTCAGTCTCATATTATAGGGTTTAAATTAATCCATGCTATTATAACAAAAACCCTACTGTTTGTACAGTAGGGTTTTCAAGTGGGCAAGTAAGAACTACTAAATAAGTTTACTTAGTAGCTTTTTCGTTTCTTAGTAGGTAGAATCCTGAAGTGATCGCTACAACTGCTGCTACTGCTGCAATCGCGAATACGTTAGTACCTGTCTGTGACAGTACACCAGTTGATGCTCCAAGAACTTCACCATCAGTAGCTACGAAAGCGTTAGCTTGCGTTGCAACTGCTGCAAAAGTTACCATAGTAGTCATTACTTTTTTCATAACCGATAGGTTAAAATTAAATACTCTAGGATTATACTGTTAATTTTTAATTTTGTAAAGCTCTATAAGCTCACCTTCGTTCATCTTCTCATAACCTTCTAACACTGCCTTTTCATCGGACAAGTAACCGTCTAGCCGCTTAATGTTAATTAAATATTCATAGTCCTCCTCTACTTCCCTGTATATCTCAAACTCACCTCCAAACATAGAAACTAAAGGGTTTAGCAATATTGATTCTTCACAGAACTCATACTCACCATGGAATCCTACTCCAAGTATGCCAACATTATTAAGATTCATTTCATAGATCTCATAAAATTCTTCTGGGTAACTGCAACCAGCTGAGATGGAATTCTGATCATAGTATAAACTCGGAAGTGTATTAATGATCATAAGTGCGACTATCACAATTAATGTCATGACCTTAAGAGCTTTATTCTTCATATCAAATACATATGCCATTGCAAATATTGCACAGATATTAAAGAAGATTCCAATTACTGACTGCATCTTCTGAGACTCTCTCAAACCTCTTAAGAACCCTACATCATAGAGCGCTTGAAAAGGATAGCTTAGACCATGCCAACTAGTATTTATTGCACTCACTAAAATCACAAATACAATCAACACAGTTGTAAAAAATTTCTTATCTATGAAATTGAATTTATGATTCTTGAACCCCAGAGTCCAAACCAGTATAGGTAAAATAACCCATATCGCTCCTAATAGTTGTGGAGCGTTTATCTTCATAACCTTGCTTCCCCATTCACCTTGAAGTAAGAAAACATTAAATAGTACTGGCAAATTGGCATCTGCCACTGGTTGCCAAAGTATCAGATCAAGATCTGTAAATCCTAAAACTCTATCAGAAGTGTCGCTCAACCTTAAATAAGTATTTAAGATAATCAAACCAACAAGACCTAATTTCCAGTACGGAAGTGATTTAACAAGCTCAAACAGAGCAGTTAATAAGCCTTTGGGATATATAAGAAATACAAACATCCACGTCAAGAAGATTATAGGTATAAAGTGAAGTGCCATAACCCCAATGAGGAAAGATATCAGCAATGCCGGATACCCAAGCACCTTTTCCCTTAAAAACTTTAGTTGGTAGTAAATCACCCAATGCAACAAAGCAAAACATAGAACATAAGTTAGATGATAATTATTAAGCCTATTAACGAAGAAGCTGTTAGAAACAAATATCACCCCTATAAGACTCACCGGGATCTTTATAGTATAAAGCTTCCCAAGTCTCTCAAGCGCTTTTGTACCTACGAAATATGAACTGACATAAGTGATTGATAAGCTCCACCACGACACCTTCTCACCAACAACCTTAGATAATAAAAAGAGTAACCCATCATAAAACCCTCTAATAAAACTAAAATTCTCAATCCTACTTAACATAGGCTCTATAGTTACAACTGGATTGACCAAAGCACCAAACAAAGGCTCACTTCGATATAAGTGAAAAAAAACAAATGCCATCAAAAAAGGCAAAACGATCCAGAGATATCTATCAATTTTTGCGAACTGCTTCATAGATTTGATTTAAGATTAATAATATTCCAAAAGTGTATGCAAAACGTACAAGCAGATTTACTTCAAAACTAAATGCCCTATCACAGCTCAAATAACCCGGTCTTAACTTCACAAAACTACAATCAAATACCTCTCCATTGATACTAACATTTTGGTTCAGACTCTTTTGTGTTGAATTAACCTGCATCGAGAACTCTTTGATATTGAAATTTGCAGTTATATCTACTCGATCAGGACTTGAAATAACATCAAGAACCTTTGGGATCCTCGAATCTTCAGCCAAGATAAACAATTGATAATTCTCTATAACCGGAGTTATAGCTGCTTGTGATGATGGATATTCTTTTCTAAATGAGGATTCATCTGTTAACACTTGCCTTTCGTAAGAGAATTGAGCTCCTGTAACTATAAATAAACAAACAAATAAAGAGATAACAACTTTAACAAAGAAGTGTCTATCTAGATTCCGTTTCATATTTAATTATATCAACAATTTGGTGATACAGAACAAATATCAATATCTGAACTAAAAAGCTCAAATCAACAAATGTAATTTATCACTTCACAACAACGACAGTTTTTTTATTTGTAAACACCCTTGCTCCTTCCCAAGCAAGCTCTCTACCTATACCTGACTTTTTAACCCCACCTGTTGGCATCCGGGGGTCCGTTTTTACAAAGTCATTAACGAAGACCATCCCAGATTCTATTCCATCAATGAAATACTGAGCTTTGTTTCTATCTTTAGTCATTACACTTGCTCCAAGTCCAAATCTAGTATCATTTGCCAGTTCTAATGCTTCTTCATCAGTATCAAAACCTATCACTGCAGCAACTGGGCCGAAAACCTCATCGGTCCAAAGTATATTTTCAGTGTTCTCTATTCGGATCAATGTCGGACGTATAAACTTGGCTTTTGATATGATCGCCTCTCCACCACCAGTGATTATCTTACCTCCTTGGTCAACCGATTGTCTTATTTGCTCCAAGATCTCCTCATGAGCTGAACTGGAAGACATTGGGCCCATCATTGTTGTTATCTGCATTGGATCACCCAACTTATAACTGGCAAAGATATCGGTAAGTTTTACTAAGAACTCTTCAATCAAACTGTTATGAACTATAAATCGTTTAGCTGCAATGCATACCTGCCCTGCGTTCCCTAGCCTTGCTTTCTCAGCGATCGAACAACTAAGCTCAATATCCGCATCTTCAAGAACTACCAAAGGATCACTTCCACCAAGCTCTAATACTGCCGGTTTGATCTCTTGACCTGCAATACTTGCGACACTTGCTCCTGCACCTTCACTACCTGTTAGTGAAACACCAACGACTTTATCATTACGAATTATTGATTCAACCTGACTTGAGCTAATCAGGAGGGTTTGAAACACTCCATCTGGGAATCCTGCTTCAGTTATGGCTTCTTGGATAGCTAATGCACATTGAGGAACGTTTGATGCATGCTTTAGCAACACAGTATTACCAGCGAGAAGCACTGGAATTGCCATTCGCAGAACTTGCCAGAATGGGAAATTCCATGGCATGACTAAAAGCACAGTACCAAGTGGGTCATACTGCACAAAAGATTTCATATATTCATCAGCTTTGATCTCTTGAGGTTTCAAATAATTCTTACCATCACTTGCATAATGCTTACAATTCCAAACACATTTTCGGATCTCTCCTCTAGCCTGCTCAAGTGGCTTACCCATCTCTTGAGTTATCAATGTTGCATATTTATCGATGTTACTTTCGAGAACACTTGCCAACCTAAATAACAACTTAGCTCGGTC
>JAHDCA010000003.1 GCA_020630115.1 Candidatus Dojkabacteria bacterium
CATCAACAATTTCCCCAAATACATCTTTTTGCATATTTTTAAGGCGAATGTTGGTATCCAAGTCTTTTTGCAGAGAATCTGCTGCAGCTCGGAGTCTAACCTCAAACCCCTGCAAGTACCCCAAGGGATTCTCAGGTTCTGAATTAATGTAATTTTCACCCATTGCCTATCCCCCTAAACCCTAACCAACTTACTCATATCAATCTGCTTCTTACCCGCTTCAAGCCTATCTTTACTAGTTGCATAAAGTGTGAAGAATAACTCACCATTCTCGATACTATCGCCGACAGTTTTTTCGAAGTAAACACCTGCCTCCTTGATATGCGGATTGCCCAGAGCTCTTGTGATCTTAGTGACTTCATCATCCTCAATCAGTTTAATAACCCCTGAGCCTTCCATTTTAACTTCATAGCTATACTCGCCCATTTGGATCATATCGCCTTTCAATTCCTTATCAGCTCCTTGGGCCATTGCTATCTCCCAGAATTTTTGGTGGGCTCGCCCATCTTCCAGAGTTGCCATTGCAAGATCATAGCCTTTACCGACTTCAGCCTTGCCAGCAATCTCAAGTAGCTTTCCAGCCATCTCAGTTGCAGTCTTCTCTAACATTCGTGGTCTACTCTCTTCACGATTTAAAATCCGTAAGATATCTCGCATCTCTAAGTTAGGTCCAATTCCCAGTCCATCAGGCGCAGAAATCATTCGAGGATAAATAACACATTCAATACCAACTTCTCCAAAGAGATTAATAAACTTCTCAGACAGCATCTCCATCTTCTCAGGTGTTGGAACTTTAGTACCAGGTCCGTATGGAATATCGATTAAGATCTTATCGATCCCCATTGCGATTTTCTTAGCTACAATACTAACCAATATTTTCTCATAAGATTGGATATGAAGGCCTTTCTCTACCTTGATTAATTCATCATCAGCTGGAGCAAGATTTAGAGAGCCTCCCCAGATCATGCAAGCACCGATTCTATTAACGATTGCCTTAACCTCATCGCTCTCAAAGCCTACATCCATAGCTACCTCTAAGATATCCGAAGTTCCAGCTGGAGTAGTGATTGCTCGGGTTGAAGTATTTGGGATTAACAGGTCGTGACTTGCGATAATTGGCACAAGTATCGGTGTGACACCCTTAGCAGAGACACCTCCGATTGAGTGTTTATCGACTACAAGTTGATCACCCCAGTCCATTATCTCACCAGAAGCAGCCATACCTTTAGTCATAGCCAGTACCTCATCTTGGTTAAAACCAGGATTAAAGAAAGTAGCCATGAAGTAAGCCATCTCAACTTCTCGAATTTTACGAGTACCAATATCTTTCATAATCACGGCAAGCTCATCTTCATTTAAGGTCTCGCCTAATAATTTCTTCTTTATATATTCGATAGACTCTGGTTTATCAATTACAGATGTGAATACAACTTCATCATTAGGTATTCGGTATTTATCCCAAATCTCCTCATAGAGACCTAATTCTCCTGCGTTGATGTATGAATCCGTTATCTCTACATGAACATACAAATGTACATCCCGGTATGCGAATGCAATAATCTGATCATGAACTACTCCTAACTCCTTTGCGTCAGCTGCGTGCATGAGTACTGTTAGTGTACTACCGGCCTCATGATCGAGCTTTTTAGACTTTAAATATAGTGACATATATACTATTGTAGACTATGAAAATAAATTTTACAAAGCCTCGTAAAAATTTTTCCAAATTACACTTACTTATCGGGCTCACAACCCTACTAATCTTCATCATTATTACAATCTCAACTTACCTCAACTTTCGCAATAGTTCTTCCGACATAATCCAAGTTACACTTGTACAAACCTATGAGGGAGAAAGGATATTAATCCAAACAAGCAAATCCTCAAGGCCAATTAACTCACTCAACTCAAACCCTCTAAGTAATTTCATTAACAATTTCAAATTTGGTCAGTATACCGATCTTCATATCTTAGAATTTACTCCTCAAGAGCTTGAGGATAACAAGGAGTTCATACTTGGAGCATCCAAATCGCTTGAACAAGATGGAAATAACGATGGTATCGATTCAATACCAACCTTGAATTCAGCTTTTGGTATGTTATTTGATGAAAATGACAATATCTTGAAAGATATACCAGTACTTTTGAGCTTCGAAAATGATAGTTATTACTTTACGCGGAGTAATTCACAAGGGATATGGCAGGTTAACATTGCTAATCCTTCAGAAGGAAGCATTAGTGTATTCTATAATTCACGAGAGTTAGTTATAAGCCTATCTAAGAATGACCAGTTGTCACCATATCAAGACCTTATAATAAGAACCGACTTACTCTCAAACCACAAAGAAGTTCTTCTTAATAGTGTTCATGCCCAATCTAGTGAACCAACACCAACTGGAACACCAACACCAAATGGGACACCAACACCAAATGGGACACCAACACCAAATGGGACACCAACACCGATTGGAACACCAACACCGATTGGAACGCCATCAGGGGATACAAACTCAACGGATTCGGATTTCGACACTTCACTTTATCTTCAACCACGATACACAAGTATAATCTTCTCAGAGGACTCAGATTCCTCAAATAGCCAAGAATCAACTAGCCCTGGGACTGTAAACGGGGCTGGAGCAGCAAGTATAAATGATGCCGGGAATACTAATAATGATAGGAATACAAAAATTTATGAGGTTTATAGTTCTAGTGAATGCGATAGACTTGGAGGCACTTACATCTCATCGGCGCAAACATGTACTGTAATTGAATCGGAAACTGAGACTATTGTCGTCACATCGGTGTCAGAGTGCGAAAATATGGGCGGTAGTTATGATGGATCGAGCGATACATGTGAGGCCCCTAAAAACTCAAGCCAGCTTTCTATACTTCAAAAACAGAAGTCGACTTGCAATTTAGATGGTAAAATTTTCGATTCGGCATGTAATATTTGTCTTAATACAAGTCAATACCAATCTTATCTGAAAGATTTCAAAACCACATGTGACGAGAAAAGAGAGAAAATAGAAAGTGGTTCTTATGAAGAAAGTTCTGGTGAAGGCATACTATCATCTGGTAATTCTGCAGGAGGTGGTGGCTCTGGCAGTTACTCAAGCTTCAGCTCGCCTTATACTGGAGGTACAGAATGTGTTCGACTTATTGGAGACAGAATCGGAGATGATTATATTAGCCGTTACAGAGAAAGAAATTTAGACTTATCGGCTAAATCAAAGGCAACTGGCGGGAATATAACTAGTACCGATGAAGGGTGTCACGACAATTTACAACAATATAATCCGCTATATCCTTCAAAAGAATACAGCTTATCACAAATCGGCTCTAATTTTGGTGATGGAATACTCTTCTGGTCACAAGCGATCGTATATTGGGCAGAAACATACGAAGTAGATCCAAACCTTATGGCAGCTATAATGGAAAAAGAAAGTGGAGGAGATTGGACAAACACAAACTATAGTAACTCCGCAGTTACAAATGGTCGTGGCGGTGCACTAGGACTATATCAAGTACTCGGTTACAATTTTAATGAAGACCAAGATCCATTTGATATTGACACTAATATTGAAAGAGGTGCAAACTATATTAAAAAAGGGTCTAATGAGTGGAATGGTAATTTAGAAGCTACTATTGGAGGTTACTTCAGAGGATATTGGCCACTAGGACCAGATTCCGGTACAAAATCCCCAGATTACTTTGAAGATCCTGAACAATGGCCTGCAGATCATAGAGACTCAATTGGAGGATATATAGATAGTGTCAAATCAAGGTACGAGCAAGGTAAAAGATCACCTATGCGTCATGAGCTACCAGTTGCAGAGTGTGGAAGAATTAATCAAGACTCGTTTGATGTTGAAAAAGAAGGTTTAGTATGTGGTTCTCACGGGGAAGGTGGGAGTACTTGCATCAACGATACAAATGGTGCGAAGTTAACTGTTGCTGCAACAAGTTGCCCGAGTGGATTTACAAAACAGTCTGATATACAAGCACCAAAATCAGAAAACTCTAATGGTACAGGGCAATGTAGCTCAGAGACAACTTTGGTTGGAGTCCAAAGCAATAGCTTAGATGATTTAGAGAGAGCTGGAGGTGACCAAATTAGAATCTCGAACATGTCTTTGGCAGCAGGTGGAAGAGATTTTAATGAGACATTTGCAAATGCTAAGATACATGTAAGAACATATCTTCAACCAGATTTTGATGCAGAACTAATATTAACTTCAGAGTTCGAAGGTTGTGGAACAAGGGAAACTGCACCAGGCAAAGTTTTTTGTAACCAACTATGGATTTACAACAACCATGATAATAACCCAAACTTCTTCTTTTATATCTTTGTACATGAAATGATCCATAAAATCCAACATTCTCATCCAAACGGCAGAGAGTACATTCGAAACTTATCTGACAACCGAATAACAGAATGCGGAGCAGATTATGCTTCCCAGGATATATCTTACCGGGTTAGATATGCCGACCAAGTCCTTACATGCACACAAGCGTTTCAAAAAATTTCGAATTTATATGCACAAGATGGATGTGCCTTATCAGCAGAAGAAATAGGACTTGCATTTGCTATACCTAGTGAAGAGAACTTAGTCGCACTAAAATCTGCTGTAAATAAATGCGGAAGTAATAAAATCCTAGGAATTATAAATCAACAGACAGTTTTTAATACCCATGCAAAAAATAATAATTCATTTTTAAAGGGAATTTCAAGTCAAACTTATGCACAAGAATCAAATGATTCTAATTCACATGAAGCACCAGCCATTCAAAGTAATGAAAACTCAATTAAACCTCAAGATATTGTTGAAGGTTGCAACACCCAAACTGCTATAACTGCAAGTAATGGTAGTCATAAAGTTCAAAGTACTTTACCTGAACAATATAAGGTTACTACTCCTGATATCCAAATATCCAATCCTCAAATCCAGCAGATCGAAGTCTTCCACGACCGAAACGGAGATGGAGTAAGGCAAGCTGACGAGGAGTTCATAGAAAACCCAGAGCATTTGATAACGATAAAATTTGAGAACGAGGTTATCGAATATAACTTCCAAAATGGTATGAATCTATTTTCATTCCCATTCTTAGACTCAAGGATAAACTCAGCTTCAGAACTCCACCAACACCTTAACGATAACGGAATAATCGCTACAAACATCTCAAAGTACTCTAACGGTGCTTTCCAAAGCTATATCAAGATTGGACAAAGACAAGTTTCGGCTGATAATTCGAATTTTCCTTTAAGAGTTGATGAGGGTTACTTCATACAAGTCGTTTCAGGAGCAAGACCAGTTATCTTTGAATTTGAAGATACAGACATTATCGATAACCCTACTCTATCCAGCGGATGGAATCTTGTAGGTTATGGAAATTCTGAGCTTTCAGGTAAAGACGTCTTCCAAATTCCTCGAAATGACGGGTCTGTATCTAGTGTAGCTAAATTTGAGTACGGTAATTATCAATCAATTGCTTCAGAAAATAACGAGCAATTTGGTGAGAACTATGAGATAATAAACAACTTAGGTTATTTCGTATATAAAAATGAACAAACAAATTAGAATCAGTCTAAACAAATTTAAGCAATTGTCATTACAGGCTATTACCTTTGGGATATTCGTGGCACTTTTTACACTTGCTGCACTATTTCAAAACAGATATGAGATTGAGCCAATAATTGCTAACATCTCTGCAACCTCTGTTGACATAGCATTAATCAACCAAAAAGAAGTTCAGTCGATCAAAGTGATATCTCTCCCAGACAGACAAGAGTACATCTTTGATAATCTAGACTCTCAAATTAATTTGCTTGAGATAAATGGTCTAGATCCAGAAACAGAATACGATTTTCAGATAATCATTGATAACCAGAAAAAACTAGGCCTACCTTCAGCAACCACTTTAGCTCTTGACTCTAAGACATTCACATTACCTAATACAATTCATGGAGATATCTTTAATAAAAATCAAAATGAATACCTGATCTCAACAACTGTTAATGGTCAAAATCATATTGCTAAAGCAAAAGACAACACTTGGGTTCTAAATATCCCATACACAGCTCAAGATAACCTAAACCTACAGTTAATTGACCAAAATGGACAATTCCAAACTGAGATTGTAGAACCTGGGCTAGCAGGTACAAATACTTTAATCCCTTCTGATGCGATTACCAAAGTCTATACAGATGAAAATGCTGACATCAATTCGACTCTTCAAGAAGATGACAGTGAATCACTTTTTTCAAAACTAGTTCCAAAGGCTTTCGCACAGTCAAGCTGCAAAGGTGATGCTGTTAGTATATGGAAAGTAACATGTGAAGACGGTACCCAAGAAGTTGAGGCAAATGATTGTGTACAAGAAACATTTAACAACTCTCATGAGAACGGATATGCCAGATGGGTTTACGAATCATGCCCGTCAAATAATACTGCAGTTGTTGAGCAACCTTGGCAGGTTAAGTGCCAAAACGGTGAAGTGATTGAAGAGAACAGAAGAAATATTATCAATCAATTCGTTGCAACCTATGGAGACAATGTTACTTTAGCTTCAAATACTTGGAGCGCTGAAAGTTGTGCTTCAAAGGGTGGTATCCACGGGGCATCCACTACAAATTCAACCACATCATCTACAACATCGGGAAGCTCGATTCATGATGTAGCTAGAAATTGTAACTCATGTCAAGCTAACCTTCAGGAGTTCAATTCAATTTATCCAGATAGAAACTACAGCCTCTCTAAACTTGGTACAGGTTTTAGTAATTGTGTACTATTCTGGGCTCAACCAATTGTGTACTACTCAGAAAGGTATGGAATAAACCCTAACCTACTTGCCGCCCAAATGACGCAAGAATCAAGAGGGATTTTAAATAGAAACATAGGAGCTTCTGGAGAAATCGGTTTAATGCAAATTATCCCGAGATTTCACCCCGAATATTCAGCACAAGAGTACCATAACCCTGATATAAATATTCACTACGCAGCTAAAAAGCTTTCAAGAGATATAGCTGCAAACGGATCTGAAGAAAAGGCGCTAAGAGTATATCAAGGAGGGCCAGGAGCCTTAACTAACCCTGGACCAAACAATCAGGAATATATTAGAAAAATCATGCCACTTTATAACTCAGCAAAGAACTCAACCTTAAACCCTACTTCTATTAACTTACCACAATGTTCAGCAATCAAACCAGGAGTCACAACCGCGAGTACAAGTACCAATCCAGCTTGTTTCCAGCCTGATACAAGAGGAGCATGCGCGGATAACTCTTGTGATCGTAAAATAGGAGAATCATGTTCTAAGGATCCTGATACATGTGTATACGGAGCTTCGTGTGTAAATGGTACTTGTCAGCATTACTACCCTCACGGGTGCCCTGTAAGCGGTCAAACTGTAACAACAACAACTCCAAGCACAACTGTTACAGTTGTCTCAACTTATTCTACAAACCCAGTCAGATCAGATGGTAATTCAACGAACCCTGTAAGGTCGGGCGGTGATTCTACAAATCCTCAAAGAACGAGCACAACTCAACCACTTGAAAGGACAGCTGGTGATTCCACTAACCCTACAAGATCAGGAGGCGAATCTACAAACCCTCTAAGATCGGATGGTGACTCTACGAACCCTGAGAGAACGAACACAACTCAACCACTTGAAAGGTCAGAGGGTGATTCCACTAACCCTACAAGGTCTGAAGGTGACTCTACAAACCCTCTAAGATCTGATGGAGACTCTACAAATCCTCAAAGGGTTGAGATCCAAGAGCCTATTCCTGGTACATGGGAAGCTGAAGTAAAACCGAATATCGGAACAAATCCGATAAGAACTACTGGAGACTCTACTAACCCAACAAGAACTGCAGGTAATTCGACTAATCCTACAAGAACTGAAGGTGATTCAACCAATCCTGTAAGAACAGCTGGTGACTCCACAAACCCTGCAAGGTCTGAAGGTGATTCTATTAACCCTCTTAGATCTGCGGGAGATTCACTCCCACCACAAAGATATGGAACAGTTTCTAACAATACAATTGAAACTGCATCAAATTCACAGGGCGAAGTTATCAATCTTGCAGCGAGTACCGGTGGATTAAGAACTCAAAATACGCCAAGAAATATCATTCTTGATATGAGTGGTAACGGTGATATCCAGGCAATTTCAGAGATGTATTCTGACCCTAACTCAGCAACACAAGCTCATCTTTTTGT
Organism: Candidatus Dojkabacteria bacterium; assembly: GCA_020630115.1. GTDB lineage: Bacteria > Patescibacteriota > Dojkabacteria > SC72 > JAHDCA01 > JAHDCA01. The sequence continues at coordinate 8,229 of JAHDCA010000003.1, forward strand.
CACAACTGATAACAGAGCAGTCAGTTTTTATGAGTCTACTTTAGCAGTAAACCAAAATTTTGATCAAACATTAAAAGATTACTATGTAATCGAGATCTTTGGTGATGGGACTAAAGACTTCTCAACGATTACAACGACACAAAAACAGATGGTAATTGATGAGATACTGTCATTAAGTGAAAGTGGAGATATTTCAGAAAATCTTAACATCTTCGCTGCATACGAGTTCGGTAATGTAAGATCTATTGATGAGCACTCATTACTTGATGTATGCACGAAATTACTTACCTTCTCACAACTAACGGTTAAGTGTACACCAACTGAAAATTCACTAGGAACTGGTGGACAACTCTACGCTTCAAGTAGTCAAAGAACTAGTAATGCTGATAATACAGTGATACTTAATGGCTACACTACTCCAGGACTCTACAGAGTTATCAGCTCAACATCTGAGATCGAACAGAATTATCTATATATTGATAATCCAGCTATATTAACTTCCGATCAAAGTGTACAGCTTACCATTGAATTGGTTATAGACGACTCGAAGCCTAATCAGGACACTATTTACTTGGCGCAAGGACTTAATTTTGTATCTTTCCCAAATGCAACTGGTGACGTAATGGCCTCAGAACTTATCTTGATGCTGAATCACCAAGGTGCAGAAGTGGTTTCTATCTCTGAATTTAACAACGGTCTATGGAATACAACTATCATGCAAGATTCTAAGATCTTTAGTAATGATTTTGCAATTGAAGCAAATAAAGGCTATGTAATCCAAGCTAATAATGAAGCTATTGCGATTATTAATTCTGATGAATCGAACTTGCAAAATGAATTTGCATATCAACAAGGATGGAACCTAATTTCTGGTGGGATAATACCTCAAAACAATTCGTACGATTATCTAAACAATAATTCACATATTAAAATCGTATCACGTTACGAAGATGGATTTTTTAAAGACAATGCTGTAATGGATAACGAACTTGCTGGTCAAGAATTCCAAATCCGCAACAACGAAAGCTACTTCGTCTGGAGATAAACCCTACCCTTATCTTAAAGGATTATAATTAATACAACCCGCTGTTTAACATTTCGTTAAACAGCGGGTTGTTAATTTCATAAATGAGAAAAGATTAGATAGCCCAGCCGTACTGCTCCCTAAAGACATTATTAATATCTTCAGGTTTTATAACACCGATCTCAGTTATAAAACCAGTTATGAATTGGTTATTAACGAAATCAAAGCTTGGATTAACCATTCGTAATTGTTCAGGGGCCTCCTCCCAAATCTCATTTGCCTCTCTCATCTCAATTTGTGGTTTTTGATATGCAGTAGAGGGGTCGACTTTGAGAACTGAGCTAACAACATAGATTGGGACATTTGCGTAATAACTAGCCAAAGCAACTCCCCAACTACCGATTTTGTTAATAGCATCGCCATCCATAGTTATCTCATCAGCTCCGATAAGAACAACATCAGGCTTTACAGTACCTCTTCCGATGATGTAACTCTCAACTGCACTATCCGCAATCAAAGTAGTACTTAGACCTGCATCAACCATTGATTTAGCTGTAATCCTTCCTTGGAAAAGTGGCCTTGTCTCAGTACAGACAACTTGAAAGTCCCCCATCCTCTGAGCTTGAGCAACGATGACATTCTCGGCAGTGCTTGAATGACAATGAGTTAGGATCTCATCAGTTTGAGGACCAAGTATATCTTTACCAAATTTAATAATTTCTAATTTCGCATCAGCAATCATTTTCAGATATTCTTCGCAGTATTGGTTGATCAGATTTGCTAAAATCTCAATCGTATTCTCATCAGTCGAATTAGTAGAAAGCTTGTATTGAATATATTTCACACCATTTTTAGCTAGAGGTTCATTCTCCCTAGCAAGAGCTAATCTTTTCCCTACTTCGAAAACCTCATGTCTAAACTTCGTAACTTCTTGATGGTCTCTAACACTATTTCTTACGTATAACTTAATACCTTCAAGTGTAGCTATTGCAACGTTGGTAGCACCTTGAATCCTTACCGCTTTGATATCACCAAGTATCTGCCCAACATCAACGTACTTTCCCCAATCATATTTTTTTCCCATTTAAATCTCTTCATCAATTTAATTTTTCGACTATAATCCAGTATAGATGAAAAATCGAAATTTTAAAATTCTTCTAGCAATAGTTTCCTTATTGATAATGTTCACACTTACTGCACTTAGCATATCAAACCCCTATCAGCAGATAGCTACTGAGAGCTCAGGAGCATTGTTTAACGGTAAAGTAACATCAGATGTCCATCCAAACACTGGATACCTAATTGCTGCTAACAGTTCAATGTGTACAGCTTTAAGACTTAACCAATCCAATGCACTTACTGCGGATCACTGTATGAACAGTACTCAGGACATTTTCTTCTCCCAAGGTGAGGTCAACTCTCAAAGACTTATACCAGTAGTCACTTCTGCTAGAAAAGTTAATGGACAAGACCTGAGTATCTTGAACTTAAAAGACCCAGAGATTAATCAGGCACAGATCCAAGAAGAAACAATATTCTTCACTGAGCCTAAAAAAGGTTGCTACTATGATGTTGTCGCTTATGGCCGCAACAATGATGATAATTCAGTTCGCAGAAGAACTATCTCAGGATGTATAACTGTAATCGACAAAGACACCTTTGTACTTGAAGGACAGGACAACACTGGGGTGTGCCTAGGTGATAGCGGAGCTACCATTTTCATCAAGGACTCTGAGATAGCAGTAGGAGCTATTTCTTCTCTATTTGGCTCTAATCCTGCCTGTGATCAGCCTCACACTGCTCTTGCAGTTAGATATGATTCTTTGCTAGATATGATAGAAGATAAGACATCAACAAAGGTCAAGACTATCGAGAATAACTCTTGTTACTTTGCATGCGACCAAAGACTCGATAACTGCAACTTTATCAAAAACGCAGTTTGTAAGGTTAAAGAGAGATTTTAAGAGACTGAACTTTAGTTTAGGTTTAAGCTATTTCAATAACCCTTCAATCTCTTCTTCACTCCTCTTGTACACCTTATCGATCAATCGAAGTCCGCGAATATTTATTCCAACGTACATAAAGGTATAAAGAATCATCGCAAAAACCACAGGAGCTCCAGTCAATATAAACAACCACTTAGGCATATCAAAAGTCAAAGTAAGCTTTGCTTTTTTCCCACTAAGAAGTTTTATCGGCATCATTCCTCCACCACTCACATTTTTAAATGCAAAACCAGGTGTGAAGACCTCATCAAATACTTTTTTAAATTGCCAAGGGATACTCCCCCAATACACTGGTGTGACTATGTGAAGCATATCGGCTTTGCTAATTGCTTCTTGCCATTGCTCTTTGTTTAAAGCCCCTGACTTCTTAACAGAAATTAATTCTGAAGACTCCTGCTTATCTATATTTTTTTGGTGAATTGAGTTAGCAATTGAAAGCCCTAATGACTCATCTTTAGGATTTCCACAGATAACTAAATTATTAATTCCTGACTTATTAGACATTTTGATTTTCATTAAACTTAAAAATTTCTTTTCAGATCTTTATGGAACTAGTTTCTCAATTAGTCCATCTGTAGAACCTCATACATATGAGGGACTTTAGCTTCGATCTCCTTGAATTCAGTCATTACAGCTTGTGCAAAATCAAGTGCAGTTTCTTCCTCCCCATGCATAACAAAAACCTTCTTAGGCTGCTTTTTAAAATGCCTTATCCAACTCAGAAGATCATTACGATCAGCGTGAGCAGAAAAACCTCCGAGGGTATGAATCTGAGCATTAATCTCAACTTCCTTACCTTTAATCCGAGTACCTGGTACCCTATCTACGATCCTTCGACCAAGAGTCCCCGGCACCTGAAATCCTACAAAGATAACATGCGTGTTTGGCTTGTGTACATGGTTATAAAGGTGATGAATAACCCTACCACCAGTACACATACCGCTACCTGCCATAACAAGCATACCTGACTGACTCACAAGCCTCTTACTTTCTTCAGCATGCTCTGTAAATTTAAGTTTGGGAAAGCTAAATGGATCATCACCACTTTCTTTAAGTTCAGTAGCCTCTTTATCATAGAATTGAGGATACTTTTTAAAAACCTCTGTCGCTTTAATTGCCATCGGTGAGTCAAGATAAACTGGCAAAGATAACTTCCCACTCTCTTCAAATTCGTTGATTTCATACAAAAGCTCTTGAGCTCTTTCAATAGCGAAAGTAGGCATAATTGCAATCCCATTATCGTCAGAAACCCTCTTTAAGATTGAGTAAAGTTCATCAACAGTATCCTTCTTAGATTTGTGTAATCGATTACCATAAGTTGATTCAATAAATACGTAGTCTGCCTCATCAATAAACATTGCATCTTTAACAATCTTTTGACTCTTATGTCCTAGATCACCACTAAAAATTATCTTAACAGGTCTTTCAGTTGTATCGGCCCTATCAACCCATACTTCAAAGATAACACTCCCTAAGATATGACCAGATTCTCTCATCATGATCTTAACACCCTCACCAACTTGGATCTGAGTATTTACAGGATATGTCTCAAAATGTGGCATCAAGTCCCGAACATCTTTTTCTTCAAATATTGGTGCATGTTTCTCGTACAGCAATCCTTGTGCGGAGTAGTCCTCATCACTGTTGTACTTCCTCTTCTTTTCAGTTTTAGCTTCCCACCTCTTGAAATCCTCTGATTGAATATAAGCAGCATCAAGCATCACAATCTCAGCAAGATCCCTCGTTGGATCAGTGCTTATTACCCTACCTCTAAAACCCTCTTTATACATCTTAGCCAAACGACCACAGTGATCAAAATGAGCATGTGTTAAAAGCACAAATTCAATTTCAGAAGGCTCAAATGGAAAATCTTCACGATTCTTAGCATCAAGTTCATCAGAACCTTGGAATGCTCCACAGTCTACAACAAATTTAAACTTACCCGTATCTACTACATAGCAAGAACCAGTTACCGTTCTAGCTGCTCCACAAGGTTGTACAGTTACTGACATTAATAATTTTCGTAATATTATCTGTAATAATCTGCACAAATTACGTGCAAATATCTAATATAATCTATAGCATATGAAACGAGCAGTCAATCAGGTCTTAACGCTACTGAAGTTCTACATCAGCTATTCAAACCCCCTTATTATCTTAACGATAATCTTCTCTCTAACTACAATACTCTTTTCTGGACATTCATACTGGCTTGATCTCTTCTCACACTTTCAACTTCAATACCAAGTAACCCTACTACTCATATCGCTAATATCAATAGTACAATGTAGATCCTTAAAGGCTCCAATACTCGCACTCATTTATTGCATCGCAATATTTATAACCTTTGGGCAGCATGATTTGTTGGAAGAATATGACAATACAGTCAATTCAGAGGTGATCTTCTGGAATACCAATTATTTTCACTACGACCAGCTAGACAAAGCCAAATACTTATCCGAACACCAAGATTCAATTATTGCCCTGACCGAAAGCAATGAAGTGCTAGTTGATGAATTAGTATCTAGAGGTTTTACTAATCAGCTTTCATATTACGACAAGGGGTATTCGTGTGCCATACTCTCCCAACAGCCCCCCAAAGAGACTCAAATAATCAACGAGATATACCCCATCTGCATCGCAAGTTACGAAGATTTTGAGCTTATAATTGCTCACCCAACTCCACCCTACACACCTAAAAGCAGAGAAGATCAGATCGATTACTTTGCCCAAATAAACAAACTTATAAATCAATATATCAAAGACTCAAAGAACTACTTGCTTGTAGCAGATCTGAACTCAACCCCCTACTCACAAACTTACCGTAAATATTTTAACTTTGATAAAAGCGAAGCTCTATCATCTTGGCACCACAAATCAATTTTTCAACTCCCACTAGATCATGCTTTTAGCAACCTAGATATAAAAGTCACTAAAGATGTGGTTGAGTACTCTGACCACCTACCTCTTCATATCGAAGTTGAGTGATTGGTCAAACTAGAAACTCTCTACGAACAATCTCCTCCAACTTCTCTTTTGAATTTATAATCGGATCATCAAATACCCTCTCAAGTAATTCCTTCATGACCTCCCCGACTTTTGGTCCTTTTGGTATACCAAGCTCGATAAGATCATGTCCAGTAATATCGAGGTCATCAACTGAAAGAGCCATATCTTTAACTCTAACATCAGCAATCCTTTGCTCAAGCGCTTGAATCTCTTCTGGTTGGAATGAAGTCTTAGGGTTACCCTCTGCATCAGCAATCCTCAAAGCGAAAAGATCTTCTAGATTATGTTCACCAACCCTAGCGATAAATCTTCTGATAGCTGCATCACTCCATTGGTGATCGAGTACATTCTTCCTCTCCTCCTCAGACAAACCATCATGGACATATGGATAGAAGAACATATGATTAGCAATTAGCAGCATGACTCGTTTAATCTCATTTTTAGGGAATCTCAATCGCTTCATTATCTCGTAAGCCATCCTCGCCCCCATCGTATCATGCCCGTAAAAGTGTCCGTCCTTTGTATCGCACCGCGGCTTTGCTACATCATGAAGAAGTGCTGCCATCTTGATACGATCTGGTGCGACATCACAAGTCCTAAGTGAATGGTTATATACGTCATCAGCATGACCTATTTTCTGCTCAACATCACGACCTTCTAGAAGTTCTGGCATGAAAAGCTCTAGCAATCCTGTTGCCCTCATTAACTCAATACCGTAAGAAGGCTGTGGAGATCGTTTTAACATCTTCATTAACTCATCCCTAACCCTCTCCATTGAGACCATCTTAGCAACTGGTAGCGCCTGACCTATTGCATTGAAAGTCTCTGTTTCAATCTCAAAGCCAAATTGACTAGCCATCCTACAAGCTTTATAAGCCCTTAACCCATCTTCGCTAAATCTCTCAAGAGGTGTACCAACCGCCCTTACAGTCTTCAACCCCAGGTCAACCAGTCCACCAAAAGGATCATATATATCCCACTCTCTTTCTTTATCAAAATCATCTTGGAAAACCTGATTATGCAGATCTATCGCCATAGCATTAAATCTAAAGTCTCTTCTACCAAGATCCTTATCAATCTCCTCAACAAATTCTATCTTCGAAGGCCATCGGCCATCAATATACTGTTCCTCACTCCTAAAGGTCGTGACCTGAACTTCCTTATTCTCGCCATACTCATCTTGAACTAACGCAGTAATTGTTCCAAACCGAGCACCTGTTGATACAGCCTTTGGAAATATCGTTAGCATATAGTCCGGTTTACAGTTAGTAGCCAAATCCCAGTCATCAGGAGTTCTTCCATCAAGTGCAAGATCTCTAACTGCACCTCCAACTAACCAGCATTGATACCCTTCTTTAGTTAACATCCTTGCTGTTTTCTGAACCTCAGCAGGAATTCTGAATTTTACTTTTGTCATATACTCCGAAATAGTACCAAAATACAGCAAAAGCTACAATCATTACTTCCCAAATACTCCCACCAGTTTTAGCCAACCCAGCACCCTTAGCTAGATCTATACTAGCCCCTAAAACATCATGATCTTCAATCACTAACTCCTCTACAACTATAACCGAATCATTTTCCTGTCCAAGACTTAAACCAACACAGTCAATTATCTCATCAGAGAGGATATTCCTTGAACTTAACCAAACACAGTTAGTAAGTCCAACCGCACTATCAACCTTAGTTAGATCTATCTCATAACTCAACTGAGTCAAACCGATGTTAAGGTAATCAATATGCCAAAATCTTTCCTGAGCTACTCCAAATTTCTCGCAGCCATCACAGATATCTTTAACTGTTACATCTTCAATAACCCCATTAGAGTTATTGGAGATATTTATATCAAACTTCAGTAAATCCCCAGACACTTCAAATGCTTTCTCAACTTGTATGTCCTGTTTCTGGACTACATTTATAACTACAGAATCACTCTTGCAGTCCTCTTGCCCTAGCTCGCAGATTGATACTTTACATAACTCACCCGTCAAAGAACCGACTGTATCTTTCACCCTAAGTTTTACAATGCATTCCCATGACTTGCCATGTTCCAATTTATCAACCTCCCATACAATCTCCCCTGCTTTAAGAGTTCCAGAACATTCATCAATAACTTCCATTAATGAAAGGTCTAATGGGATACTAATTTCCAGGCTATCGCTTCGAGCACCAGAGTTTTCAACCAATACTTTAACTTCAAACTCTGAGCCTGGATCAAGAGAAACTTCTTCACCCCATTGTTCACCTAACTCCCGGACCTCTTTCGTTACTCTAATCTCAGACTTGAGATCTAATTGAGGTGAAAGTTCTTTAAAAGAGTAAGGTATCGTCTCCAAACATATAACCTCGGAATTTTCTGGTTTGGCAAGATCAGTTTGAATTGCATTCCAACTTTGTGAAGAACCGACATCGGACCTTTCAATGAGCAAGACCCTATTGGATGGTTCGTTAGAGTAGCCACCATAGCCTGTACAAGAAGATTGTTTATCACTAAGGTCAAATTGTATCACCCGAGCGCCATAATTGCTCAAATAATTTACTCCCTCATCCAATACAAATACAAGCTCCTTATCCTCACCCACTCCCAAGCTAATTGTCTGAGCTTGATCAAGAAAAGTGATTTTAACGTCCTTTAGGTCATAGTTGGCGATATTGCTAATACTAAACGAGTACTCAAGAATCAAACTGCCAAGACTATCGAACTCATAAGAAAGATTAATATCACTAACACTAACTTCACTTGGTATTTCAAACGAAGTTAAGTTAAAACCCTTTTCCCCACTAGATGAAGAAGGAGAGAAGTTTTGATCCAAAGGGATAATATAACCTAAACCTGATCGATTATATGAATTACCGTACCTTAGATAGTTGGTATCGATAGACGAACTAGATGCACCAAATTTACTAAGACCATCTGTAAAAAGATAAATATCAGAAATAAATATATCATGTCCTGATTGGTTATTAACAAAAGCATTAATATCTATTATCGTTCCTGGAGGAGCTGATACCCTATCTCCTCGACCTTCTGTTCTTCCATGAGACATAAGGGCATAATGATTGAAATCCCTACCTAGTTGATCTAAAGAGTTGTCCCCACTTACATTAGTCAGATCAAAGGAGATATCTGACGGCAACTGGGAGATGCTGAGTGTTGTATTAATTCCGAACTTACAGTAAGCACTATCTCCACCACTTGAGTAGAATTCATCCGCATAAGCTTGGTTGCTAACTATGACCCAGAAGGATATAAAACAAAAGAATTTTAAGAACTTTTTCATATATAACTAGACTTAATTTATCTAGCTATGATTGTATTTAATAAAGATTAAAAAATTACAAGGGGGATTCTTAAATCGAGTTAATAGTTCCTAAGTGAAAGACCAATCTTAGATATTCTAATTCTCGACAACTGTACAACTATCCATTTCTAGTAAAGAATAAAGACGCCCATCACGTGCAACTTGATTTTGATTACTAAGGCTAAATACTAAACCTGAACGATCACTTACGATATCTCAGATATCTTGAGTAAGAGGATAGTAGAATTTACCTAAACTTTCGCCAGCTTGGACGAAGTCTCCTAATTTCTTGTGCCACTTGACGATAATCCCAGCATCAGCTTTTCTTGAATAACGATCTTCACAGTAATATTGAGTTTTTGGAAGTTCAACATCACCTTCGATTATGTTTGCATACTTTAAGTAATTTTTAAGCCCACGCATACCAACTTCGAAGAGATCCTTAAAAACATCTTGATCTCCACCGATCTCAACTGTTACAACTGGTGTGTTGTAAAGGTTCCTCAATGCTACAGCCATCATGTTACGATGACCCTCTCGTTCATAAACCACCTCGGTACCAAAGACCTTCGACATCTCTCTTGAGCAAGAGATGCAGTTTATCTCGTCATCTTTATGAATTCTACAATGTGGCACCAACATAGCACCATTACCTGCGTCATGCAGGTCAATTAAAGCATCAGCTTTGGCAAAAAAGTTTAAACTTAACTGATTTGCAAGATTAGTTGAGAAAGAATCACTCTCGGTTTTTCCAAACTGACGGTTTAGATCCATATTGTCATGAGTGACGTAACGAGAGAAGTCTCCAAATCCTGAAGTATTAAGGACTGGAAAGACTGTAACTCGACCTTTCATCTTTGACTCAATATCATTTTCTGTCATCCAACGTACAAACTCCCTTGCAAGAACCATCCCGTTAACTTCATTTCCATGCATACCTGCTGTAACAACAAGGTCTATGCCTTTTTGGCTACCTTCAAAAACATAATATGGAAGACTTTCAGTTGCACCACCAAAACTGACTGTAAAGAATTTTGTCTGCATAATTCTATTGTAGTATCATTAATTATTAATTACAAATTTGAAATTTTTTTATGTTTGGCCTAAATCGATTAATTAAGCTACCCTTTTTAATTTTATTAGCTGTCTTACTTGGTATATCAAGTTTTGTCACTATTTATAGTTACAACCTGTCTAGTGTTATCACCCAGAAAGAAATTTTCTACGAGCAATACGAGCCAACTGTAGTGGACGGTGTTTATAACTGGTTGGAAAACGGAGGTGAGCTTAATCTTGATAGCTTTGATAACCCAATCAGTGATGCAGTCAATACTGCAAACGAATTATTGGGTATCGACATACTTGAGAACCTAGGCTTAGATCTTTCATTCTCTTTAGATCAAGTTGGACTAGATGATCAACTACTAGATAGGCTACCCCAAGCTTATTCCGAGGCAGAAGATTTTTATAAAAAACCTCTTATCGCAACAGTACTAATGATCGGACTAATACTTGTCATATCTTCGAAACTTCACAGGGGTATTTTCTACGTTGGATTAGGACTTGTATTAGGAGGTATATTCTATTTCAACACATCATTACTATCACAGATCTTACCATTTGTATTAAGGATACTAGTTCCTGGAATCGTATTAGAAATTTATGAAATCATTGCCTCCCAAGAATTAGGTGAAAATTTATTCAACATCGTTCATACCCAAGTACTAGATAAATCCAAATACGCTGGATACCTTTCAATGTTACTTGGAGGTATAAGTATCTTCCTAAGCCAGATAAAGTTAAAGACCTCAGAATAAAAGCCTAATCTCTCATTAGAACAAAGTTCACTTAAGTAGAATTTCATATTTAAACACAATGTTTGTTATTGGGGACTGACTATTAACGAAAAGGTTTAGCTTAGGGGCAGTTTTAAGCTAAACCTTCTCTGACCATCACAAGGATTTATCTATATATAACTTATTCCTTTTTCTTACCTTTTACAATCCTTTTCTACAGGCTTATTATATAACCCCAAGATACTAAGAGTGTGAAACAGCAACCCAAAGAAATGGAGCAATGCAGGGGCTTTCAATCAGTACCGCCCATAGTCCTTTCATTTCTGCACACGAAGCCACCCTATAACTCGCAATGTCTAGTCTGCTAAAATTAAAGTGATATGCCCCCACTATCTACTATCAAAGTAATTAATAAGTAATAAATTCGAAGACCCTAGCACCAAGATAACTAAGCAAGTAACGTCCACCTTAACCCAGGAAAAGCTCCACTCCTATACACAAAGAGAAACAAATAAACAGTTACTAAAACATTCGTCTTAACCTAACAAAGGCCATACCTCCATAGAGTTATGACTTTAAAATAACCCCAAAGCGCAAAAACTAATAAAGAAAACATGGAATAAGCAAGACCAGCAACGATAAACAGATTAACAAGCAACGCTTAACCAACACAAGCTAGCCTTAGCTAAGAAACAATTGATTACGAGCACTTACCTATACTAGAGACCTTACAAACACAGCCGCCACTACTCTATGACTTCTTCTTGGACTTTGCCTTACCAACTTTAGAGCTGATCAGGTCAGCCTTCTCTTGGCGAGTCATCGAATCAGATCTACCACCTAATTGTTTATTAATAATCCTAAACTTAAGGAAGTCTCGAATCATCTTATTATTTACAAATTCCTCCTTGTTCATAGCATCCATATCCAACCCTTTTATTGATTTACCTGCTATCTGATTTGTATAAAACTTCATATTATCTTCTTGAATCTGCGACAAGGTGTACATAGCACCTATTATCATTAGAATTATAAATACAATCGCAATTGTGATCCTTAAGTCAAAACCAGTTTGAGCAATTGGAACTATATACCCAAAGTCACCATATACACCTGAAGGATTAACAGAGGTCAATAAGAACTGCACGCCGTCAGGGTCTTGACCATGATTATCAGTTGCCGGTTGACCATATGAGCTTACAAAAGTACCAGAGTAATTATCACCATTACTGTTTGTAAATGTACTGAATTCCGGAACGATCACTATATAACAAACCCCATTACCACTACCATCATTCACAGGCAGATCGCTAAATAAGTAGTATCCATTTGAATCTGTTGTTGTAATACCGATCCCAAGAACACCGTGAACTCCATCGCTTACACCATCACATGAGTCGTCAATATGCAGTTCAACTTGAACTCCTGCAATACCAAAATCAACTGCTGGATCATATATACCATCGCCATCTACATCTTGGAACACCCTATCCCCGATTGAACCTGATTGTACTAAACCAAAGTCTATATCAAGAACATTCTCTCCAACCCCTATACCTTGATCATACTGTCCATCATTATCCCCATCTTTATCACTACTAACTGTAAACCCTCCTGGCATTGAACTAATTTGAACATCCCAACAACCATGAGGGATATTACTAATTAGATACTGACCATTACTATCTGTATTCAGAGTAGTTATATAGTCATCACCTGTTCCATAAACACCATCCAAACCACACCAAGAAACAGTTAATTGAACTCCAGCAATTCCTGGCTCAAGTGGGTCTTGGATACCATCCCCATCCCAATCATTAAATACAGTATCACCAAGACTTCCCTCACCATTTAGACCAAAATCAGCCAATTCATAATCTTGAGCCACACCCAAGCTAACCATATGTGCAGTAGGTGTTGTGTTATTAAATCCGAACGGAGTTATAATTTCCACCTTATAGTCACCTGGTATTAAATTATCAAATTCATATCTACCATCAGAATCCGTAACTGTTCCAAAGACGATGTCATCAGCAGTTCCGAACAAACCATCAACGCCTGAGTAAGTTAGATTTACAGTGATACCTGAAAGACCACTTTCCCAAGCATCTTGGATACCATCACCTGTAAGATCCAACCAAACATAATCACCAATCGATCCAAGGACATCATTATCTGGATCTTGATCAGGAGTTACACCAAAGTCCGCATCAAGATATATCTCTCCAGAGCCTAAGCTAACATTATGAATACTAGTAGTACTTAGAACTGTTGAGCTCGGAGTTGTACCTGTATCAACCTCAACTATAAATTCACCTTGTGGTAACCCAGTAACAGAGTAATTACCATTTAGATCTGTCGTTGTTGTAAACACAACATCATCTCCTCCACCAACAACCCCATCCGCTCCTAAGTAAGTAACAGTTACATCAACACCTGAAACACCATTCTCACCTGAGTCTTGAATCCCATCGCCATCTGTATCAAACCAAACCCTATCACCTATGACACCATTATCAGGACCTACACCTTGATCACAAGCCCCAAAATCATTATCAATCAAATCCTGCGCAGCCCCCAAGCTCAACATCAATGGATCACCCGAACCTAGATACACACCTAAAGGCAACATACTTTCATCTATATCAAATTGGTAATTACCGGCAAGCAGATCAGTAAAACTATAATCACCAGCTGCATCTGTTGTAGTCGTGAAAGTAAGATCATCACTTGTACCAAACGTATTATCAAAACCAGCCCAGATCATAAACACATCAACCCCACCAAGTCCTGAATCCAGCCCATCCATTAATTGATTACATTCGTAATCAACATGAACCGTTCCTGACACTGAACTACTAAAAGCAGCATCTATATCAACTCCAAAGTCATTAACAAGATTAACTTCACCGTCACTTAGATTTACCAAGTAACTACCAACAGTTGTAAGAACCATACCAGCAGGTAAGCTCGCAGGGTCAATCTCCACTTGATATGTTGATGAGACAAGGTTATTAAATATATATTGACCACCACTATCTGTATTTTGATAACTCACGATATCATCCGCAGTACCTAGAGTACCATCGACGCCAAAGTCAGTTAATTTAACAACAACCCCAGGCAATGGTAATTCTGTTATATCAGCTATTCCATCACCATTACTGTCATACCAAACATAGTCACCTATTGCACCAAGCTCGGAGACATCTGGATTATCAAAACCAAAATCAGCAATATCGATGTCCTCACCTGGATTTAATTCACAATTTAAAGGATTAACAGTTGTTATGAAGTAGCCAGATGGGAAGTCTGAAGAATCAATCCAGACCTTGTAATTACCAGCTGGAAGATTCTCAAATAAGTAATAACCATCTGAGTCTGTTACTGTACTGAAGACCAGATCATCTGAATTTCCAAATACGCCATCATCTCCGGCCTCTATCATTTGTACATCAACACCACCGAAAGTTAGATCACCCAAATTGTATAAGCCATCTCTATCATCATCATGGAAAACCACATCACCTTTACTTCCACCCTTAAAACCAAAATCACCATAATCAGCATTGTGATCTCCATACGTATCAGTAAGAGTAATTAAATAACCAGTAGCGTCCTGACTATTATCATCAGTATCTACAACCCCTGTTGTATTTAGGAAACCATCAACGATGTTAGTCGAATCTGTAACCACTATCTTGTATGTCTCATTAAGTGGTAAGCCATCGAAGTTATACTCACCATTAATATCAGTAGCAGTTATACCTACAACGTTCCCTAAACTATCAGTTAATGTAACTTCTACACCTGGGATCGGAAGATCACCAGATGCAAGATCAAAGATCCCATCACCGTCTAGATCCCAGAATAACTGGTTACCTATTG
>JAHDCA010000085.1 GCA_020630115.1 Candidatus Dojkabacteria bacterium
TAATCGTCATCATCAAATCCGCCACCACCTGTAACGAAGTCCCAGGCACTTTTACCAATAGATGTAAATGTAATACCATCTTTTGTTGTTGTTGAACCAACATCACTTGACTTACCGTGTCCAGTACTTGGTGCATCAACCCATGTACATAAAACCTCGTCTTTGTTATCATTAACATTCCAACAGTGTTGAATCTGATCTGCTTGAGCTTTAATCGATGCAAGGTTTAATTGCTCAGCCATATCTAGGACGACAGGGGAGTAGCTTGAAATTAAAACAGCCATCATGATGTATAGCTGGAACATAACCCGATAAGCTTTACTTAGGGTTTTGTTACTTTTCTTTGAGTTTGCAGAAAATTTCTGCGAAACAGTTCTTAGGGCAGA
This sequence comes from Candidatus Dojkabacteria bacterium, assembly GCA_020630115.1. Classification (GTDB taxonomy): domain Bacteria; phylum Patescibacteriota; class Dojkabacteria; order SC72; family JAHDCA01; genus JAHDCA01. The sequence continues at coordinate 387 of JAHDCA010000085.1, forward strand.
TTTAGGACTTTTAACAGAAATTGTATTGTTACTCTTTTGTGATTTTCCTGCTACAGAATCAACAATAGAGTCCTCTACAAACCCGTTACGTTTTGTGAAGATTACCTTCATACTTATACTAATATCCTAATTTAAATAGATTTACATACGAATTATACTATAAGTCAACCAAAAGGTAAACACTATGGGAATAGTTGTGTAAGATATTATATAGTGATTAAAAATATAATACCTGAAATATTCAATAGACCTTCTAAGAGCGGCTCAGTTTTTAACGGCATCTTACCAATAACAGGTGCAAGTAGAAAAACCAGCCCGAGAAGTGCAAGGCCAATAAATCAAGGAAGGAGACTTAATGAAAAAGCTATACAACAGGCAGTAAAAGAGAGAAAAGATGTCCTTGATATCCAGAGGAGAGGTGTAATCAAAATGAGTTTATTATTACTTAGTCAGATCCCTTTTACAAAAGCAATAAATATGGCTTGGACAGAGACTGTAAATTTTGCTGGAATTAACCTTCACGATGCTGAAGTAGATTATAAAAGTCAAACTGAACAAGAGCTTGCAAACTTTGCAAATAGTAAACTAGATGATGCACTTTCAAGAAGAGAAGAAAAAGAAACTACAAAGAGTACTGATTCAATCTTTGAGCCGTATAATTCAAAGGCAATACTAGATGATGTTGAAACTGTTAAAGAAGATGAGAGAGCCTTAGATGCTCATTTAATAATGGGTTTATCAAGCCTTTACTTTAACGGTCGATTAAGAGTTCCTGAGCATTTAAACCACTTACCTTTAGCTAATAAAATCGAAACTATGCTAGAAAATATTAAAAATGTCCTCAAGTTTCATTATCATCTAAGTGAAGACCTACCTCAAACTGCAGAAGATCTTGTAATACAAATTGTAGATGATAATTCTAAGGAAATAAGGTCGGGAGCAAATTTCCCAAGTATACAAACTGCTAGAATTTCACCTGAACAAGTAAGGTATGAAGAAAACACAGTTGCTAAGACCCATATCTTTACAAACAATAATATTGATTTAGCTGAAATTCAAGAAAGACAAAGAACAAGATTAGAAGCAGATGAACATTTCAATGATACAGCTTTTCGTAAGGCTTATAGGGAAGGTCATTCTGCAATTGAATGTTTGGGTATTGCTACGGTTGGATATAAATATGATTCGGATATATTGGAAGAGAAAAGGTTTGTAGAATTATATCGAAACTCAGATGCAACGATAGCTAAGATTTTCAAGACTGCATTTAGACTCGATGTTACTAATCCAAGCTTCTCATTCACTAGAAGCTTTGGATTATTGCTCTCTAGTGCTTTCGCTTATAGATTAGCACGTAATAATCCAGCCATTATCGAAAGCGAGGTAGAACAAATCCATCCTTATCCTAGACCTGTAGGTCCTGATCGAGAAAGACAAAATGCCGAGAAGATTAGATCACTCAGGATCCAATATGACAAGCTAAACCGAAGAGAGTTTTTAAAGTCTCTCGGTGTACTCTCAGTCGGGGCGGGCCTAACCCTAGCAGCACAATCACTTACAAATGCTTTCAGACCAGGTTTATCAAGAAAAATCGATTTATATCAGACAGACAAGATCATTCAAGCAAGTGCTAGTGATGAGAAACAGGCTGAGAAGTTACATATAGAATTTGAAACTCGTTTGCTAAAGCTTATGGATAAAATCGATGAAGGGTACCTAGCCAGAAATAGAGGGAGGTGGAATTCAGTGACACTTCATGATAATTCTTTTCATTCAGAAATTTCAGATGAAACTCTAATACATACATATGGTGAAGGTAAGTATTTTGGAATCGACACTGCGCCATATCTTGCTAGAGCATTGATTTTGTTCGAAGATAGAGACTTCTACTCGCACAATGGGGTATCAACGAGTTCTTTGGCAAAAGCTATTTTTCGTAATATAAAAGGTACAAAATCTGGTGGTTCAACACTTTCGGCGCAATGGGTTAAAAATATTGTATATGATCGAGAAGAGGTAGGTTTGAGTATGGGTTCTTATACTAGAAAAATCTTTGAAATGATGCTTGCCGAAATTGGAGAACAATATGTCCGTAGAAAGATTGCAGAAGAGAAATGGGGCTTAGAAGAAAACTCTAGAGATCATGAAACTGTAATCAAAAGAGATGCTAAAGAGTTTATTATGGAGCAATTATGGGCTCATACTGATTACGGCCTAAGGACTTCAGGTGCTGCTTTTGGCGCTAAAGAGTTGTTTGGTAAGCGACTAGATGAGATATCACCATTACAACAAGTATATATGGCCTTCATACCAAACGCTCCGCAGTATTTTGGAAACCCTGATCAAAATGTTAGAGACAAATTCGTTGAAAATTTGAAGATAATTTTACAAAGATTTGAAGACTCTACAGACCTTAGTGATCCAGGACATAGAGACTTCTATAACAAACTATATGACGAGGGCCAGGATTTCTTAAATGGGGATGATCAATTCCGCCAAGAGGTTATACCCAATTATCCTTCACTATCAGAATTACTTGAAAGAATTAGCTCCCATCCTGCAAATGGTGTATCTCCCTACGCAAAACCTATCCTTGAAAGGGCCAAGAAGTTAGGAGATGTTGATGTTCAACTAAAAACGACTATTAATTCAGAAACACAGAAAAGACTTGAGGAGTCAGTTAATAGTGCAAGAGCTTCATTAGAAAGTCAAGAATGGGTAAGGCTTTTAGGTGATAACAAGCCAACTGTAGATGCTCTAGTGATTGACGTACAGAAAAGATCTATAAAGGCATCTGTTGGCAATCCACAAAAAGCAACGCCAGTAGGATCAGTTCTAAAGCCACTGATATACGCTTGGGCGAGCTACAAGGGAGTTCCTGAAGATATTATAATCCAAGAACACCTAGGAGTCCCTGGCAAATTACATATTGCATTTGCTAACCAAAGTGCATCATCTGGTTTTGCGGTTCATGACTTTACAACTGTTCCTGACGGAGAATCACTAAGTATGAACAGCCACATGATTTACTCTACAAACTCGCCATTTGCTAGAATCGCTACCTACCTTGGTCTGAATAGTATGAAAAAATTTTTCGAAGATATTGGCATTACTAAGCGTGACCGTGATAAAAAACCGACAGTACTTGATGTACTTGGTGGGCACCACAATTTTTCTCTTTCACAATTAGGTAACGCATATACAGGTTTGTTTGAAGGTGGCGTAATCCTACCCATCCAAGGTATCCAGCAAATTAAAGTAAAAGATGCTGATGGTACAACACGAACACAAGATTTCAAAGAAAGCGGAACAGCAATAACTTTCTCTGACTGGGAGAGTAGTGCAAAAGCTATCTCCTCAATCGATTTAAACAAGATTCCAAATGTTCCTTAGGGTCTAGAGCAATTTCTTGAATTCAACATCCATGGACGCAAGTCATTCA
>JAHDCA010000086.1:0-1965 GCA_020630115.1 Candidatus Dojkabacteria bacterium
CAGGACTATTAATGGAGTACTCAAGATTTAAGACCAAGATCACCGAAAGTGAGATTCCTTTTGGGGAATTAGTTCAGAGTGATAAGACAGATTAGTACGATTAATTAATCGTGAGTGATTTTAACGTTTTTTGATTATCTCCGAAGCTTAGAATGTGAATCTCTGATAATCTATTCGATCCTAAAATGAGTTCCTCCTAGAACTTCAACTTCATCAACTCCATTCTCTAAGAAGAAAATTTGTTCCTCTCTAAACTCTTCAGGTAAAATTTCTTGTGAGGCTTTGAATATACTAGGGTGATCATTACCCCAGATTGCATCATTCTGTTTCCAGTCAAGGTTGCTACCATCGCTATATTTATAACCATTATCACCAATCAGTATATTAAAACTTGATATGAAATTAGGACTTTGGCTAAAAGCAAATACCACTTGAGCGAAGAGTAAAAACCAAACAAGTCTAATATTGAGCTTCGAGATCATTTGAATCATGAAGATAATTATATATGGGTAGATTACTAACATATGTCTTAGACCCAGGTTTAATGTACTTCCAAGTAGCATAAAGCCTCCGGTAAGTCCGATTATCGTTATTGCATCAAGTTTGAACTTAAACCTGCCGATAAAGAAATAAACTATTGAAAACATGAGTGCAAAATTAATGATTAAGGATTCCTTAAGCATAAACATTACTGGGAAATAGAATCTTGAGTATTCTCTAATTTCGCCAAGAAAGAAGTTCGGATGCATCCAAAAATTTCTAACAATTACATTATCGAAAAATCCTGCAACATATTGTGGAAATGGGAACTGAATCTCGGTAATTGCCCAAGTCTGCCAACCTGGAGAGACTTAGTCGTAGATAAGGTTTATGATGTCAGTTCTTTCATAATACATGTCTATCACAGAGCCAAATTGGAATCCGTATATTGCAAATAAGCTTAACGCAAGTAAGAATGGAGTAATGATAATGAACTTTTTATTTGATGTGATCCAGTAAGCGTAAACTAAAGCTAGTGGGATAAGCATAACTGCTGTGTATTTGGTTAATATTGCAACTAAGACAGCAAGAAGCATGTAACCATGATTAACTTTACTCGGAGCTTGGATGAATCTATCAATACAAAGCCCTGCAATGAGAAGTGTCCACATGATTGGGATGTCGGTTGTAACAACAGCTGAGTGTGCAATAACTGTTGGAGAGAACATGATTATGAAAGAAATCAAAAAAGCTTTTGTACTCCCAAATCTCTCTGCCATTAATATCATCGAAATCCCTAGAAGGATGAGACTTGAAGCTATAGCCATAAATCTTGCGGGCATTATTTCTTTGTAAAAGTAATCTTCTCCTCCATTGAGTTCAATAGTTTGGTTTGAGAGTCTGCTTTTATCAGCGTTTACCCAAAGTTGATTCCCATCGGTTTCGGGCATATTAAAATTCTCATCAATTGCTAGAGGAAGAGAGTGAATCATATTGAAAAGGATAGGGTGATGTTGATTGATCCTGAAGTCACCAGTCCTCATGAGCATGACACCCCTTGTAACATGGTATCTTTCGTCGAAAGTATCGTCGGTAAACCTAATAAAACCTAGACTCAGTACAAGGTAAATACTTACTAATATAGGGAAAAGGACTTTAATTATCGATGATGAAGTGAGTCGCTCCCAACTGTTCAATAGGTTTTTCATTTAAAATATGATTAATATAAATTGATTTTACATCCTCACTGTAGAACTTTCGTCTTCCTACAAATTCATCAGCAGTTACGACTATTTTATCAGGATTCTCGCTTTGGTAGTTCTCTGCTGATTGCTTATTCTGTCCCCACGAGAGATTGCTATCAAGTAAGTACTTGTAGCCATTTTTTGAACCTCCTAGTGCCTCATTATAGAATTCATTGTGATTGGGGAAAGTCAGTAAGTTAGCGATAACCATATATGCGATAAATGAGCTGATTAAGATTTT
>JAHDCA010000086.1:1975-3798 GCA_020630115.1 Candidatus Dojkabacteria bacterium
TAAGTTTGATCACTTGCGAGCCAACGAATAAATATAGAAATGGAAGTAGAAGGATGGCGTGTCTTACTCCTAGGTTTAGACTACTTCTGAGAAGTGTTATTAAGAAAACAGTAGGAACTATGATCATTAAATTGTGCTTTGATATATGAGATCTAAATTCACCAAAACTAAATTTCTTTAAATTCAAAAAGGAATAGACAAGTGAAAAGATAAACAAAAAGACATAAACGATACTCTCTTTAATTATTATCGCTAGAGGGAAGTAGTACCACCACCCATGCGTATTAACCTCTCCCATTAGTGATGTTGAATGCCCATTTTGACTATGAAGTATCACGTTATCGTAAAACCCATTAATAAACTGAGGGAAAGGTAATTTGAGATTATCATAAAGTTCTAAAGCTAACTCACTCTGTTTACCAATCTCATCACGTACCATTTGTCTTTGATCATCCTTAGCGTATTGCATATCACTTAGTGTTTTGAGTTGGAATCCGTATGCAACAAAGAGTAAAGTAATTGTCGAAAATACTCCTATGAAACCAAGTTTAATCCCTCTTCTCCAATCTTGCACGATAAAAGTTAGGTAGATAATTGGCAATATAGCAATGAATGTATACTTAGTTAGTAGGGCTATTGTACAAGTTAGTAAAACCACTATGTACTGTTTCCAGCTGAATTTTTTCATCAAAATAGCACTTTCAAGAACTGCAATATATATTGTGATAACTGCAGGTATATCAGTAGTTACAAACCGAGTGTGACTAGTAAGAGTTGGAGAGAGTATTAACATCACAGTAGCGATGAACACTTGTTTTTCTGGATAAAGTTTTTGGTTTCTTTTATAGAAATACAAGATAAACATTGCAAAGAATATAATCTGGCTTAATCTAGCAGGTTGAAGAATCTTTATTATCTGGTCGTAGTTCTGCTCTAACATCATATCGCTCATCCAGCCTTTATTGGCGGTCTGCCAACTTTCGTGATTTTCTGCTGCTATCTCAACTGGTTCAAATATATATGTAGGGAGTGCGTTAAGAAAATTAAACAAGTACGGGTGATGTTGATTAAGCCTGAAGTCTCTATACTCGATCAATGCTAGACCCCTTATCATATGAAAACCCTCATCTCTAGTTGGAGACTTATGCTGAATCGATAAAAAACTCGTTATGATGTAAAATGCAACAAGTGCTAGTATGATATAAATTTTTTTGAATTTAAAAGGAAATGAAAATTGCATTATTCGACTACGATAACACACTTGATATGGGTTTTTCAAGGTACGAAACAGCTAGGGCTATGGTTAAGGCAGGTATTATCGACAAAGGTTTTAATAAAGAGTTAGATGATTTACTTGCTACATATAAGTCTGGTGAGATTTCATACAATGAAAAATTTATTTTAGACAAGAAAATCTATTCTAAATACTTCAAAGGGATAGCGCTTTCTACAATGATGAAATTCATGGACGAATTCGACCTAATGACTGGTCTTAACGATTGGGTGATGCCACTTTTTGAGAGATTAAGAGCTAATGACTATTTAATAATTGTTGTTAGTGGTTCATGGGATTTCATAATGGAAAGAGCCCAAGAACAGCTAGGCTTTGATAGCTTTGTTGCTTCAAGTATGGAATTTGAGAAAGGCATATTTGAAGGAAACTATCTAAGGATTGTTGATCACGAAGAGAAAGAATTAATCGCGAAGCAGTTGCTAAGAGACTGTGAGTTCAGCATCGGGATGGGGGACTCTCAAGGTGATCTTGGGATGCTTAAGCATTGTACTCATGGATTCCTGTATCAACCAGAGGCAAGCGCAGCAGG
>JAHDCA010000004.1:0-13399 GCA_020630115.1 Candidatus Dojkabacteria bacterium
CTGACGTGCCGATGTTTGCTGTATTTGATACTGAGTTCCATTCAACACTCCCTGAAAAAGCTTACTTCTACGCAATCCCATACGAATTTTATAGATCACATAAAATCAGGCGATACGGTTTTCATGGTACATCTCATAAATATCTTTACTCGAAGCTACAAAGCGAGACAAATAATGAATACCAAAAGGTAATTACAATACATCTAGGAGGTGGTTGTAGCATATGCGCAATCAAAAATGGCAAATCAATAGACACAAGCATGGGGTTCACTCCTCTAGAAGGTCTAGCGATGGCCTCAAGGAGTGGAGACGTTGACTACGGAGTCGCTGATTACCTCCATACAGTTATGAATTACAGCTTTGCTCATATAAGTCATATGTTCAACAAAGAAAGCGGACTCAAAGGTCTTACTGAGAAGACCGAATCAATGATTGAGATAATAGAAGGTTATAAGGTCGGTGAACAATGGGCTATAAGAGCGCTTGAGGTATACGTTTATCGCATTAAGAAATATATAGGAAGTTATGTCGCAGCAATGAATGGCCTTGACGCAATTGTATTTGCTGGGGGAGTAGGAGAGGGTTCCGACATCGTTAGAAAACTAGTGTGCGAAGAAATGGAATTTTTTGGTATCCAGCTGGATAATAATAAAAATGATGGGCAGATTAATGTTCAAGTAACTACTGAGATCTCAAAAGATAATTCTGAGGTTAAGGTTTATGCAATACCAACTAATGAGGAGTTGATGATTGCTAGGAGTCTTGGGCAGACTTAAAAGAAGATTACATTGAAATCTAGAAAATTTATTCTCTTATTTATATCTTCGATTCATGGTTTTAGCTAAATGTAAGAGGATGTCCTGTATATGACTTCCAATTATAAGAGGACTTTCCAGCAATTCTTTTCATGATAGTTTTGTCATGAATAAGCTCAGGTGGATGAACATATATCTTCAGTACACTTGATGCATGTGTAACATGAGCAAGTATTTCGCCTTTTGCTAAACCCTCATCTAAAAGTGGCTTTAAGTCTTCCTTGTTATTTACCTCTTCAACTACTCTTTGGCCATTGAAATTTAATTTGGCCGAATAATCATTTAATCCCATAACATATTTTACCCCATTGACATATAAATGTCAACTCTTCCCCTTCCGTTTAGCCTTTTTCTCAGCCTCAAACTGCTGTTGCTTGTTCAGATATCTCTTACGCATCCTGATATTCTCAGGTGTAACTTCTAGCATTTCATCATCATGAAGAAGGCCGATAGCATTTTCGATAGTCAACTCAAGAGTAGATTTCAAGTTTACAAGTGTAATCTCACCCCGAGCCATACGCACATTGTTTTTTTCACGAGCCTTGCAAGCATTAACATGGATGTCTTTGTCATCTTTAGTAAGACCAAGGATCATTCCTTCGTAGATCTCAACATTTGGTTCGATTATGAACTGACCTCTATCTTGAAGAGAGTTCATAGAGTATGCTAAAGCTTTACCAGTAGCATTTGAGATTAGTCTACCTTGAAGCATCTTATCATTGTCTTTTACGTATTTAACGTGATCAACTGTGTGGTTATGCATCACTAGATTTCCCTTTGTAAGAGTTATCAGAGTCCTTTTAAGACCTAGAAGGTCACGAGTTCTCATTTTGTAAGTGTATTGAGCATTAGTATTGATAATCTGCATATCTAGGAATTCAGCTTGCTTGGAGCCCATCTCAGTTGAGATAACGCCTTGGTATTCTTCTGGTACTTCGATAAAAACTTCCTCAACTGGTTCAACAATTACACCATCGATTTCACTCAAGATAACTTCAGGTTTCTGAATCTGGAATTCAAATCCTTCTCTTCTAAGAGTCTCTATAAATACAGCTAGGTGAAGCTCACCTCTACCTGCTACATAGTATGCACCATCGTCTGATTTGTTAATGTCTAAACTTACATTTGAAATTCTTTCAAGCTCAAGTCGATTTTGTAGCTGTTTAAGTCCTGAAAATTTACCTTCTCTGCCTAAGAAAGGAGATGTATTAGCTTCAAATTTTACTTTAAGAGTAGGTGGGGAGACCTTGATAGTTGGTAGCGCTTCTGGGCTGTCAGGAGCACAGATAGTATCACCAACATTCACATCTTCGATACCAGTAACGATTACGATTTCACCAACACTCACAGTTTCAAGTGCAACATCAGCTAAACCAAGTCTTTGACTTAAGGCTTTGATCTTACCTTGTACCTTCATACTTGGATCATCAGCATTTACAACAACAACCGACTGACCAACTTTAGCAGAACCTCTCTGGATCTTACCAGCAAGTTGTCTACCAAAGTGAGGATTGTATTCAATTGAGTTTACTTGCATCTGAAATGCTCCATCTAGCTCACCAGTTGGTGCTGGAACGTAGTCAATAAAACAGTCGAGTAGTGGAGTAGTATCAGCTTCTAAAGCTCCTAGAGCATCTTCTCGTTCTTCAGGAAGTTCTAAGAAAACTTGTCCATTACGTCCTACAGCGTAGAAAGTTGGGAAGTCAAGAAGCTCAAGATCCTCAACTAAAGTCAAGAACAAGTCCTGAACCTTAGATAGAGTGTTCTTTGCATCGGCGAGTTTTTTGTCGATCTTGTTAACACAAACAATAGGTTTAAGACCAAGCTCAAGAGCTTTTTTAAGTACAAACTTCGTCTGAGGCATAACTCCTTCTTGTGCGTCAACAAGAAGAACACAACCATCAGCCATATTTAGAGTTCTCTCAACCTCACCACCAAAGTCGGCGTGACCTGGAGTATCGATGATGTTGATTAAGTGATCCTTGTATGGAATAGCAATACTTTTAGCTTGAATTGTAATTCCTCTTTCTTTTTCAAGATCGTTAGAATCCATTATTCTATCTTCATTCATTGACTCTTCATTAAGAGTTAGGTTCTGAGATTGCTTAATAAATGCATCAACCAAAGTAGTTTTACCATGGTCTACGTGTGCAATAATTGCTATATTTCGAATGTTTGACTTAGTCATAATTATTATTGATGTCTTGAATTATTATATCTAGATCTATTTCCGTTACTATGCGATCTTCTTTCAGAGCTTCGGTTAGAATTTCTTCCTGAGTTACCTCTGCTACTAGAGTCAGAATCACTGTATCTTCTCATTGTAGTATTTCGATCTGAACTCATACCTGAGCCTCGATCATCTCTTCTACCTCTTGAGTTACCACCTCTATCATTTCTATCGCTATATCCGTCTCTAGATCTTCCGCCAAATCCTCTTGAAGAGTTTCGGCTTCCACCACGACCAGACCCACCATTACCTCTGAAATTCCTTCTCCCTCTAGAACCACCACCTGAACCACGACTTCTTCTATCGAAGTTATCATTATCGTAGCTTTCGTAGTTTTGAACTTTCTTCTCTGGTCTTTCGATTGATTCGATCTTTGCGATATCAACACCATCTATCTTATACTGTCTCAGATTGCTTGAAGGTACAAAAGTATATGCAGTACCAGTTTTACCATTACGACCTGTTCGACCAACTCTGTGTACGTACTCATCATAGTTTTCAGGTTCATCGTAGTTAATGACGTGTGTTACATCATCAATATCCAGACCTCTTGCAGCAACATTAGTTGCAACTAGGATATCAAAGTGATCTCGCTTATAACTTTCAATAATTCTTCGTCTCTGATTCTGTCTCTTATCGCCATGAAGTGCATCAGCTCGATAATCTTGTGAGCTAAGTAAGCTTACAAGCTTGTCAGCAAAGATCTTAGTATCAACAAAGATAATCATCTTAGTGTATCCAAGAGCATTTAAGATATTTCTTAGTATGTCGAATTTTTCATCTTTGTGAGAGTAACTTACAACATCTTGAGTGATGTTTGCAACAGCTTTGTTTGCTTCAATTTCAACAAATTCATATTTGTGAACGATTGTTTCAATTGTTGATTTAATCTTCTTATCAAGAGTAGCAGAGAAGAGTAGTGTTTGTCTGTCTGGGTTCGTCTGATTATATATATCAAGGATGTCATCTTTGAATCCCATATCAAGCATTCTATCTACCTCATCGATTACAACATTATTGAACTTTTTGAAGTTGATGTGACCCTGGTTACCCATGTCGATAAGCCTACCAGGTGTACCAATAATGATCTGTGGGTCTCTTCTTAGGTTGCTCATCTGCCTCTGCATAGACTCACCACCGATCACTAACTCACTTCGAACTGAAGTTGACCTAGTTAAAGTAATAGTCTCCTTTAAAATTTGCATAGCAAGTTCTCTAGTAGGAGTAATGATTATGATTCTCTCATTCTGATCCTTTACAGCTTTATTAACCATAGGGATCAAGAAAGCTCCGGTTTTACCTGAACCTGTTTGAGCGATACCTACAACATTTTCGCCTTGTAATGCTTTAGGGATAGTCAATGCTTGAATAGGAGACATCTTGATAAATCCTTTTGTTTGAAGATTCTGTTCAAGGGATTTGGTCAAGCTTAATGACACAAAACTTTCATCACCTTCCGTTAATGATTTAGTCTCTACCTGGTTTTCTAGATCTGGGTAAGAAACATAACTATTTGGGTGAATAAATTTCTTGAAATTTTTCTTTCCGCCTCGGCCTCTTCGACCACCGCCTCCTCGGTATCCTCCACCACTACCTCGGTGACCTCTACCTGAGCCGCTAAATTTACCTCTACCTCTGTGATTATGTGAATGCATTTTATTGCAATAAAAATTTATTTATCACCGAAAATGCAGTCTTAATTCAATTTGAAATTCAGGCAATATATAACCTGGGAAAACATATTCAGTTTTAACTTCTGAGATTTCACATTCTAATTTGCTCTGTCTAATTAGCAGTTAGAGCCTCAGAAATCTCATGAATGTGAGTATTATAGCATGGAACTAGAAATTACGGGAAAAAGTGAGCACATTACTATTTCTTTCATTATCAATTGGTTTGATGATAACCAATCCCTATTGGGATAATTGTGAAAGCGAAAGCTGGCTAATCACTTATACATGCCTCGTAAGGGTCTTTTTACCCCTATATCTACCAGTCTTCTTTCTACTAATATGTTTCCAGCCAAGCGGTGTAAAGTGTACCTTTGCCTTTAGTTTATAACAATAAAAACAGTCTATACCTAAATAACAGATGATTAAATATCGATAGTACCCTCCAGGACCTCACCATCAACAGCCCACTGGCTATGATCATTTGCATTAAGAGTAACTTTGACCTCATTACCGCCTTCGACAAGAAGCGAATCGTCGATATGGAAGTGAGTAGAGTAGATACGTGCGATCTTCTCACCGTTAATAAACAGGTGAGCATGACCTTCGTTCTGAGTTTGGTCGTCCATACTCGCCTTATCAGGAGTAAAGGTAAAGTTCTCAGTTATAATTTTTAGATTATAACCTGACTTAAGATCCTCAGTGAGTTCAACCTCAACTTTTGGTACCAACTCAGAATCAACCTCAACCTTATCATGCACCATTGAGTCATCTTTACCTTCAGTTTTATGCTCATCTTCAAAATTTTGAGCATCGTCATTATTATGAAATACCACACTGTGCTCTTGAGACTCATGCCGGCTGGCCTCATACGAACTACCAACATAGAAAAAGAGTACTCCGGTTACTAGAACTATTAATACATTGATTAGATTTTCTCTGAATTTTTCAAAATCCATCTTTTCCTCATCTAAAGTTATTTAATAAAACTTTCACCCGTCATAGCATCAGGTATATCTGCACCCAAAAGTTTTAGGATAGTTGGGGTAATATCGATTATATCTACGTTCTGCTTTTCAATATCCAAGTCATTTGAGACCAATACTAAAGGTACCATATTAAGTGTATGAGCTGTATGAGGTTCTCCTGTTTGTTGATCAACCATCAAATCTGCATTACCGTGATCTGCAGTTAATATTAGCTCGTAGCCATTCTTGAGTGAAGCCTCAACTATCCGCCCAATCTCAAAATCTATAACCTCAACTGCTTTAATAACAGCGTCAATATCGCCAGTGTGCCCAACCATATCTGCATTACAGATATTACTTACAATAAGCCTATGTTCACCAATAGCCATATGACCAATAACCTCATTAGCTATATCATGTGCCCTCATCTCAGGTTTCTCATCATGTGTCTTAATGTCACTATGAGTGTCTAACATAATTCTATCCTCAAGCTCATATGGCAACTCCCTCTTGCAATTTAGGAAGAAAGTTAGATGAGCAAATTTCTCGGTCTCAGTAACTCGTAGCTGTTTAATTCCAGCATTGGATACGGCTGAGCCAAGTGTTTCTTCAATCTCATCATCAGCAAAAGCTATATCGACATCGTAGCGGCCATATTTAGTCATAGTCACATACTTCAAATTATCAATTGATTCTGACTCCTCAAATTTTTTGACAAGTTGCTTTGGACGATCGATTCTAAAATTTGTAAATATAACAGCATCATCAGAGGAAATAGAGCCAAACTCACCATCATTTAACTCAATTGCAACAGGCTCGATAAATTCATCTGAGATATCTTGATTATAGAAATGATCAATCGCTTCTTGTGCATTGGTCATCTGAAGTCCTTTAGAGTCCACAAGGAGATTAAATGCTTGATCAGTCCTATCCATATTATTATCACGATCCATCGCATAGTACCTACCACAGATTGAAGCAATCTCAACATCATCCCAAGAATTTATGAACTCCTCCAAAGACTCGACATAACGTTTTGCACTCTTTGGTGGTGTATCTCTACCATCAGTGAAGATATGTAGAAAGATCCTTTTAACTCCATAATCTTTAGCAGCAGTAATTAGCTCATGCATATGCTCTTGCTTAGAGTGAACACCTCCATCACTCAGAAGACCTTTTATATGAAGAACTGAATTACTTTTAATTACATGATCGAAGGCATCAGTAAATGCTTTCTGACCGGCAAAATCATTCCCTTCAATTGCTTTATTAATCTTTGTAAGACTCTGGAAAGGAACCTTTCCAGCTCCGATTGTCATATGATTTACTTCAGATGTACCCATTTCACCTTCTGGCAATCCAACAGCCTCTCCATCAGCTCGAACAAGACGGGTAGGGTAATTGTTTATTAACTTATCAAAGTTAGGAGTATTAGCTTTATAAATTGCATTTGCATCAATTTTTTCACCGATACCCCAACCATCTAATATCAATAACAGAACTTTTCTTCCATCTTGTTGAGCCATACTATCCTCAGTCATAACTAACTATAATAAATCGAATTAGATCTCCTTAGGAAAAGCAGGGTAGATAGCCTTATCTCCTAACTCTGCCTCAATTCTCATCAATTGATTGTACTTAGAAATTCTGTCAGATCGTGAAAGTGATCCGGTCTTGATCTGTCCAGTTCCAGTACCAACTACAAAGTCCGCAATGAATGCATCTTCTGTCTCTCCTGATCTATGGGAAACAACTGCAGTATAACCATTGTCATGAGCAAGTTTGATTGCATTGATAGATTCAGTAACTGAACCAATCTGATTAACTTTAACTAAGATTGAGTTACCAGCTCCCTTATCAATACCTTCTTGTAAGATTCTTGTGTTAGTCACAAAAAGATCATCACCAACAATCTGTAGCTTATCACCAACTTTCTCTGTCAATTCTACAAATCCATCCCAATCATCTTCAGCGTGCCCATCCTCGATAGAGATAATTGGATATTTATCCATCCACTCAATATATCTTTGCGTCATCTCTGTTGAAGTAAGTTTCAGATCCTCAGTAGCCAAATCATACATTCCATCGCTGTAAAACTCTGAAGATGCTGGATCCATTGCGATAAACACTTCCTTACCAGCCTCGTAATCAGCTGCCTCAATCGCCTCCATGATAGCCTCAAGTGGTCCTTCATTATTACCAAGTGCTGGAGCATATCCGCCTTCGTCTCCAACTGTAGTCTGGAATCCTCTATCATGCAAGATCTTACCAAGCGCATGAAATATCTCAGCACCAATCCTAACTGCCTCAGTCAATGACCCAGCACCAACTGGCATAACCATAAATTCTTGCATATCAGCAGAACCGATTGCATGCTTTCCACCATTTAATAAATTCATCATAGGAATTGGCATCTTATACGAATCAGTAGAGTTACCACTAAGCTGCGCAACATGTTGATAAACAGGAATTCCCGCTGAGTAAGCGGCTGCCTTACATACTGCAATAGACACAGAGAGAATTGCATTAGCACCAAGTCGACCTTTGTTATCAGTGCCATCCAGCTCAACCATTGCATTGTCGATTGCTTCTTGATTAGAAGCATCCATTCCAACTAACGCTTGAGCTATCTGAGTATTGACATTGTTAACAGCTGTGAGAGTACCTTTACCTCTATATCTAGCCTTATCTCCATCTCTAAGTTCAACAGCTTCGTTTGTACCTGTTGAAGCACCTGATGGTACTGCACCGTATGCAACTGTACCGTCTTCAAGCTCTACTCGAGCCTCAACAGTAGGGTTACCTCTTGAATCTAAAATTTCTAAAGCTGAAATTGATTTAATTTTCATTTTGTTTAACTTGAATTTATTTAGCATCTATAGTTTAGCAAGTTTGGGTTGCATTAATAATAGGCTTATAGTATACCTGGTCGTTAGCTTGTAATTGATTAAGGAAGCAAATTATTATAAATAAGGAGTAAGTTTTAGTCCAAGATTGGAAATTACTTGGAGCTGATTAAGAAGTCAGCTTTCCCTCAACAATTCATGTGTTAACAAAATTAAAATGTCAGTATTATGATAATGCCAGGCGGTAGTGATCCAAGACCAACAAGATCAACAAGACCAACAGGACCAACAGGACAAAATCGAGAGGTTATAAATGCAGATGATCCCCGTAGTGAGGCTGATACTCGAGAAAAGCTCAGAAGACAAAGTATAACTTTAAATATTCTTCGGGGAGTGGGACTAATTGCAAGAAAAGTAATCACAGGAACCAAAATCACAGATGAATATAGAGAAAGGCAACAACAAAATCAGAATGATTAGCCGCCACCATAACCCTCCGCCTGCAACTTATAACTAGTTGCATACTCGCCATCGAGTGACATTAGTTGCTCGTGGCTTCCGTCCTCTGTTACCTTACCTTTATTGAGAACCAAGATCCGATCAGCATTTCTTACAGTACTGAATCTATGCGAGATGATTATTACAGTTTTGTCTCTGAAGAATTTGTAAATGTTATTAAATATTCGATATTCGCTCTGTGCGTCGATTGCTGCAGTTGGCTCATCGAAGATCGCTAAGGGAGCATTTTTATAGAAGAATCTAGCAATTGCAAGTTTCTGTTTCTGCCCTCCACTTGGTCGGATACCGCCTTCGAATTCTTCCCCCATAATAGTCTCGTACTTTTGTGGCATATCCTTTATGAATTTGTGAGCATCTGCTTTCTTAGCTGCAGCTTCGATTTCCTTCTGGCTGTGTCGCTTTAACTTGCTTCGTCCAAGAGTGATATTCTCCCTTGCGGTAAGGAATTTATAGAACGCAAAATTCTGGAATAACACTCCGATATGATCGTTCCAATACTCAAGATCAATTTGAGCAAGATCAATACCATTGATGAGCACTTGACCTTTAGTTGGCTCATATACCCCAGCTATGATCTTGATCAAGGTTGTTTTCCCAGCACCATTCTCACCAACAATAGCAAGATTCTCATCACTATTGATAGTTAAGTTCAAACCTTTAATGACATCTTTGGAAGTCCCCGCATACCTGAAGCTAAGATCCTTAAGTTCAATTGTAATACTATCCTTTTGTTTAAAAATATCTTTTCTACCTCCAACTCGGATCTCTTCAAGGTCGAAAAGATCTACTATATTAGTCATCTTGAGTGCTATATCGTTAAGATAATTAAATGTCCACAAGATGTTAGTGAATTTCGCAACTAACGTATCAATATTGCGGAGATAGAAGTAAACCTGCCCAACAGTTATGCTTCCAGCAATTAATTGACCAGCAAGAAGGATAATACTAACAATAGAAATAATCGAATCAGTAAGATTAGCAAAATACTTCGTGATGTACCTCTTGTTAAAGATTTTAAATAATCCCCCTAGATAATAATTATAGAAATCTTCGTACTTTTTATTTAAATAATCGAAGCTAGAGTTGATCCTGATCTCCGCAACGTCTGCAGGGGTTGTAAGAAGGTTCATAATTTTTCTAGCGACTCTCTTCTTACCAGTATTATCGACTTGAAAATCAAAGTCCATCTTATTAAATTTACGAAATGGGATATATTTAATCACTGCAAGTACAAAACCAATCGGTAACAGTACAGGTATCTGTAGGGCAATAAATCCAGTGATAATTATTAATGCTACTATGTCAGCAAAAACTTCAATAAATTGATCAACTAAATCAAATACGTGTCCAATCCATTCTCCACTTCTTTGCATCAAGTCCTGGTTTTGAGAATTCTCCAGTGAAGCGATACTGAGTTTATGCATCTTACTGTACATAACTTGATCCAAGATAAATGTTTGCATGAATCTTAACTTCCTCCTCGTGTACTCGTTCGTAATCTTTGCAAGGTTATAAATGACAAAGTACCCAACGATAATATAGATAAGATCGTTTAGATCACTAATAGTTGAGACACTTTCTGTGGAAGCCATCTCGATCAACCTATCAAGAACCTTAGTGAAAATCAGTGTGTAAACAACAACAGAGTTAGCAACTAATATCTGTGTAAACCAATAAATCACTACTGTCCACGGTGCGATGCCAAAGAAAGTTCTCACGGACCAATTGGCGACTTTGAATATTGCTTTAGTATTTTCGAAGCTTTGATTAAACCAGTTTTTCATTATCTATAAATCGTTGCTGAAATAAGTCTATGACTATTATAGTGAAAATAAATAATAATCCAAAAATAATAAAGTAATATCTCAACATGCCATCACTAAGGAAGTATCCCAAACTACTTATAAGAACACCCGTGAACCCCTTACGAATTAAAGTTGTAATTGAGAAAACACTAGCAATCACATTTTGATCAACATGCTTTGCAATAAAGGTTTTACTTTTAATTGATATAACACCATTCAAAAGAGTTAATAATGAATAAATTGCTACACCCGTATACAAGTTAAATTCAACAATACTACTTAATACAAATAACGACCCAGAAATTACGGAAATAAATTTAATTTGCATATTGAAGTATTTCTCGAAGTAGACCCCAAGTATTTTCATGAAGGCAAATAATGAATTTATCACACTAAGTGCTATAAAACTAAACCCGATATATTCTTGGAATCCAGAGAATATCGTTTTAGCAGAAGAGCCAACGGCAGGGAATATTACGATTGATAATAAGAATATCGAACCTGAATATTTCATAATTATATCCTTGATGGAAAGTTTAATGTCAGTAAATTGCCTCGTTAATTTCTTAGAAACGAGTGATTGATCATGCTTATAGTCAACTAAAGCAAGAAGTGCGATACATATTATATTGAAAGCAATCGTTAAGTATAAGAAAAATCCGAAACCGAGGGACGGAACTAGTGCAATCATTCCAAAGCCAATAAAGTTGAATATGCTTTTTATATATTTTTCACTTTTAATATCTTTCTTTAAATCCTTGGAAATATTTTTCAGTACACCAAGATCACTCCCATTGATTAGCGTTTCAGCAACAGCTCGTAATGCTGCAAGAGAAAGTAACCCGTGATAACTGTCAATGAAGAGTAACTGGATAAATACGATAATCATTAAAAGATGTCCAGTGATGACTGAGAATTTATGACCATACCTATCACCAATAAAACCTGTTGGCAGTTCAAGTAACATGACACTGTATAAATAAAAGGCAGTAATGAAAACTGCTTTCTCTAGCTCAATCCCAATAGATACATAATAGGGTATAGCTATTGCACCCCAAACGTATAACTCAAATGGTGCTCTAGAAGCAAGAAAAAGCTGAGCCTGGCTAATACCTTTAAACATCCAAGTATTATATAATCTAAGAGAATTAAGTAAATGAACCATTCTTACGACAGAAAATTACATGAGATATTCAATTCTTTCCTTAGAGAACATAGCCCCCCTAACGATTTAAATCGACCAAAAGATTTAACAGCAAAACCCTTAGTCATTAAATATTATCTAAAGCAACTGGGCATAGACTTGGACAATCTAGATGCTGAGGTGGTCCATATCGCAGGTACTTCTGGCAAGGGGTCAACAACAATTATGACTTCTGAGATATTAGCTGGGCATAAGTTAAAAGTTGGGCGTATCACTTCACCTTACGTCCAGAGTATTCAAGAGCGATTTGAGATACTAAATGATGATATGAGTGACGTAGTAGATGTTGCAGAAAATTTTAAAAGGCAGATTGATTCTGATATCCCCAAGTCCGACCTTGGTGAGTTAGGTTATATAAGTGCTCTA
Organism: Candidatus Dojkabacteria bacterium; assembly: GCA_020630115.1. Lineage (GTDB taxonomy): Bacteria > Patescibacteriota > Dojkabacteria > SC72 > JAHDCA01 > JAHDCA01. The sequence goes on from JAHDCA010000004.1 coordinate 12,424, forward strand.
ATACTCTTTGGCATTTTCTACTTAATATCTAAGGGGGTTGATGTCTTAGTTGTTGAGACTGGAATCGGCGGATTATATGACTTCACAAATGTATTTAATACAAAGCCTAAAATCTGCTTGATTAGCGACATTGGCTATGATCATACAGATCTTTTAGGAGAAGATATCCAGGATATTGCACATCATAAAGCTGGGATTATTTCCTGCAATGACAAAGTCTTTAAGATAAAACAAGAGGAGAAGGTTAATAATGTCTTCAAGCAAGTTGCCTTTGCGCAATCTGTTGATTTGGAGATTCTTAATCCTGACATGAGCTTTGAATTGCCTAAAATAAAAGGAGTTCACCAAAGAAGAAATCTTGCGCTTGCAGTTTCTGCTTCAAAACAGATTCTAAAATCAGATTATTCTGAGACTAAAACTCAGAGCATACTAAACACGCTTCGTCTTAAAGCAAGAGTCGATGAATACCGATTAGATGACAAATGGATAATCGTTGATGGTGCACATAATCCCCAGAAGATAAGTGCCCTAGGTTCGTATGTTTCAAATCATAAAGTGTCTTTTGACACCGCAATATTCACTGTCTTTAAATATGAGAGAATAAATGAGATCCATACTGCCCTAAAGAACTTCTTTAAAGAAGTGTACTTTATAGACTTGGAGGAAATTACAAGCATTTCACCAGTACTAAGTCAGAAGGAGTTACCTCATGATTTAATACAGATAAATAGGGGAGAGCTACAAGACCTGATCAGTAGCGATAAAAATATCGTGTTTACCGGTTCAATGTACATATGTGGTTTTGCTTATGATAATGTCATTAAATAGCAGATAACTATTAGTAACCAGTATTGAAATCATTACTATCAAAAGCTATTATTATCATATTAACTTTTTGAAGAAAATAATATGAAGGATTGGTTCACAAGCATAAGAGGTCTATACATATATATATTAAAGATTATCGCAGTAATTT
>JAHDCA010000004.1:13409-22922 GCA_020630115.1 Candidatus Dojkabacteria bacterium
TCATAAGTGGTGGTAGGATGCTTCTAAATTTTGCAATCTTTGATGAATACCCAACTTGGTATAGCCATACAAACTGCCAAGCAGAATATATGGGGTTCTATGGACATGAGCCTTATCCCTTAAGAGACTATGCATTTACTGATAGCTTCATGATCGAGGATAAAATGATGATTGATGAAGTAATTATTGAGGATATTGAACAAAATGTCGAGCTTGAAGTCATTAATACTGAATTAGAGGAGATTGAAGTAGCAGAGGATATTGATCTAGAGCAACTTAAGAAAGAAAGTGAGATGGCACTTAAAGAGATGACAAAGAAGATGGATGAGCAAAAGGGAATTTTCGTGAAAGAGTGTGAACAGCGTGACGAGGAAGAAAGGAAAATGGCTATTGTAGAGGATTTAACTACTGTATTTGGGACTGCAGTTGCTGCTGGTTTCGTTTATTTAGTAGCTAGAAATGAAGAGTCTAAAGAGATTAACTCAAGAAGTAAGAAGAAAACCTCTAAATAATTAAAGGAAATTAACTAGCTGGCCTATTATTTGATCAATAAGTGACAAGTAATAGGCCACTATATATTTTAAGCGAGCAATATGAGTAAGCCAGTATTTCAAACCTTTAAAAGATTAAGATTAATTCCAGAAGGGAAAGTCAGTACATACGGGAGAATCGCAAAAGCTGCTGGTTTAAACACACCAAGGCACGCAGGGAAGATACTCCACAACAACCCTGACCCAATTAAGAACCCTTGTCACAGGATAGTTTTCTCTGATGGATCTTTAGCCCCAGCTTTCGCCTTTGGTGGTGAGAATGAACAGAGGTTCAAACTTATGAAAGAAGGAGTAAAATTTAAGGATAATGGAAAAGTCGACTTAGAGGAGTGCCTTTATGAATTTGAGTTGAACTAGGCGACATTTTATTACATAGATTTTAAATTATTCAAAAGTAATCTTTTAGAATTAATATATAATGTCGTATTAATTTCTTAAAAAATTTACATGGAATCTAGAATTTGGAATTTCATAAGTTATTTTTATACGAAGTACAGAATAGTACTTTTCATACTAGGGATAGTTATGATTGGTGGTTACTTAAGTTACACATCGTTTCTAAAGAGAGAAGGCTTCCCAGAGATCAATTTCCCAATATCTGCAGTCACTATAGACTATGCAGTTAATGATCGAAACAAAGTAATCGTGGATGCTGTAGAACCTATCGAGAACACGATTCTCGAAAATGACGACATCTCCAGCGTAAAGACCTTTGTAAACCCAAATGGAGCAACAGTTATAGCGAACTTAAAAGATGGAGTTGATTCTGAGAAGTTCTCAGATGATTTTATATCAAAGATCCTTAGTGAAGACCTACCAGAAGATGTTGATGTTGATAAGCTTGAGCTTTCTGCAACAAAATACTTTGGAGAATACGACATCCTACTAGCTTTAAGTTCAAGTGATTTCAACGATGAAGACTTAACTTCTCAAAGCTCAATCTACGCGAAAGAACTTTCAAAGCTAGATCTAGTCTCGGATGCAGAAGTGATTGATAACTATAGAGAGAGATTGAATGTTGTAACTGGTGAAATTGAACAGATCCAAAGGTTCCAACCAAGATCAGGAGTTACAGTCGCTAACGAATTAAAACTTGAAAATGCAGTATATGTCGGAGTTAAGGCCCTAAATGACAATACCGACCTTATAAAGCTCTCGGACTCTATCAAAGAACTTGAGGAGCAACGATCGGATAAGGAGTTAGAAAGTATTAACATCTCATATGTAGGAGACTCATCTGTCTTTGTTAAAGAGGATATTGCCTCACTGCAGAAAAATATCTTAGGTGGACTTATAGGAGTATCAATCATACTTTACCTTCTGATAAGCTGGAGAGCATCACTCGTTGGATTTATTTTCGTGCCTCTTGTTATGGCAGGAACATTCTTAACGTTACTACTTACAGGCGAATCACTAAACGTAATCTCACTCTTTGGACTTGTACTTGTACTAGGACTATTTGTAGATGATGCAATCGTAATTATTGAAAGTATCGATCAAGAAAAGCAAAAAGGCAAAACAAGAACTGAAGCAATCAAAGCCGCAGTCAAGCAGATCGGTATTGCTGACGTACTTGGAACAACAACAACACTACTTGTATTTGTGCCGATGTTCTTTATCAGTGGTACTCTTGGTGAGTTCATCACTCTGATCCCAAAGACTGTATCAATAGCTCTTCTAGTCTCGCTTGCTTCAGCATTCATAATCGTTCCACTTTTTGGTGACATGCTAATCAGGAAAAAAGCATCAAGCTACGCAAATATCGCAGCTTCACTAATCTATATAAATCTAATCGCAACCCTTGCAAGCGTCGTTAACGATAATTGGTTGTTCCTACTTGTCACATTAGGCATCTCAATACTAGTTGTAGCTGCTGGGATAATCATCCGAGACTGGCTTAAGTTAACAACACCAGAAGCAATTACAAAAGTAATAAACTCTCCATCTATAGCAATCGGTAAAGTAGCTCAATCCATCAGTGATCTTATCGTATGGGCATACAAGGTAAGAGTCAGATCAATAATCTCTGTAATCCTAACAATAGTCTTTGCAGGTGGCCTTCTATTCTCGAGCCAGATGGCATTTGCAAATATCAAGTTCTCAATCTTTGGATCACCTAAAGATACTACTGAACTTGGTATCTTCTACACACTGGAAGTAATTGATCGAACTAAAACTTCCCAAGAAAATATCTCTATCAACACTGATATCGCTAAGCGGATCGAAACTGTAGTTAAAGAAACTCAAGAAAAGTACATTAAAGAAATCTCATATATCGGTCAAGAAACAATTGGAATTCAGAATAACGGATTTATGATATATGTCCTTTTAACAGACATGGATACTCGTGACATCAAATCTCCAGAAATTGTTGAGAACCTTAGAGAGGATGTCAGTGAGCTAGGTCTAGGAGATCAAATCACAATTGATCTAATCTCTGCAGGACCACCTGTTGGTGATTTCCCATTTAGTATGCAAATATTTGGTGATACAGCACAAAGTAGGGAGCTAGCAGCTCAGGAAATTCAAAAATTCTTAAATGATTTAGATGAGCTTGAAGTTCAAGGAGCGACCGAGGAGATCATCGAGACTAAGATAGGTGATAGCTTCATAATCTCAAGAACTGATGGTAAGTCTTTAGTTGAGATTAGTGCAAAATACTCAGACAACGAAAACTCTGGACTAATACCCGAGACACAAAACTTAGTTGAACAGGAATTTACAATTGAGAAATTAGAAGAGCTAGGTTTAGAGGATGTCACTTTAGGTTTTGATGCTGGTCAAGCTACTGAGAACCAAGAGAGCTTCGCATCAGCTGGAGCAGCGCTATTCTTTGCACTAGCTTTCATGTATGCGTTACTAATGGTTAGATATAATTCTTACTCGCAGCCGATACTTGTATTTCTATCAATTGTCCTATCAATCCCAGGTGTGATTTGGGGACTAAGTGTTACCGATAATGCATTTGGATTCTTCACTGGAATTGGATTTATGGGGCTTGCAGGAATTGTGGTTAACAATTCAATTATGCTTCTTGATTATGCTAAAAGCTTAAGAGAAGAAGGTCTAAAACCTTCAGAAGCTATTGCAGAAGCTGTTAGACTTAGATTTAGACCTATTATCTCAACTTCTTGTACAACTATCATTGGATTGCTTCCACTTGCACTTAACGATCCTTTCTGGGAAGGTCTTTCATTCACAATGATCTTTGGTGTAATCTCAAGCGCAATTTTGATTAACTTTGTGCTTCCAGGTTTCTATGTTTTCAACGAGACGATAAGAGATCTAATGACAAGAGGTTTCAAGAAGGTCTTCAAGATACAAGAGTAAAAAGAGTAAAAGATATTTTAAAGGTGAGATCTGAAGGTCTCACCTTTTTTATTTATACAATTGACTGATAATATTTACCCTCACTTACAACATAAAACTCCTAAACTGCTATACTCAGAATATTAAATTATCACTATAAATCGTATGGACTTTTTACAGAATATGATTACCAATCAGGTGAGTGGGCAGATTGCTTCAAAGACTGGTTTAGATCCACAAATGACGCAAAAAGTTGTCAACATGGGACTCCCAGCTATCATGGGTGCACTTAATAAGAACTCTGATGATCCTCAAGGTGCGCAGGGACTAAGTAGCGCACTAGACAACCACGATGGAAGTATCCTAGATAACCTAAGCTCTGCACTTGGAGACAATGCACAATCAACTCAAACTGATGGGGCAAAGATCCTCGGACATATCTTAGGTAACAAGCAAGAGAATATTAACAGTCAAATATCAAATGACTCTGGTATAGATACTGGCAAGGTAATGCAAATCCTTTCATTGCTTGCTCCAATAGTGATGGGTTACTTAGGGAAACAAAAGACCGAATCAAACCTTGATGCTTCAGGTATTAGTAGTTTACTAACAAATCAAACAAAAGCAGCAGGGTTCCTTGACAACCCACTTGTAAAAGGTTTCATCGACAAGGATGGAGATGGGAACGTGATGAACGACTTAATGGGAATGCTTAAAAAATAATTTATATTTAATTAAAAAATTATGGATAGCCAAAAGACAAATTTCACAATTATAGGAGCAATTTTAGCTGCTACAATAATTCCTTTGATAGCATTAGTATTTATGTCTGGATCAAGTGAAGCAACACAAGAGGAGATCGAGTCTGCAAGAGCAGGGGCACTAAATGTCAAATGGGCAGAGGAGTCAGATGTTGTAATGACTGAGTACGCGAACTACGAGTGTGGACACTGTAAGAATTTTACATCAGTTATAGATGAACTTGAGGGAGAATACAGCGATCAGGTAAGGTTTGAATTCAGGGTTGTTGACTTACCGTTTACTCTTGATAGAAAAGCTGCAGAAGCTGCAGAAGCGGCAGGACTCCAAGGTAAATACTGGGAGATGCATGACATAATCTTCGATCGACAAAGCGACTGGAGTGGTACTAAGATCTCAGAGGCTAAAGAAAAGTTCATCGACTATGCAGGTGAGATTGGTATTAATGATTTAGACAAATTTGAAGAAGATATGAACGGTGACTTGGTAGACTCTAGAATTGACCAAGACCTACTTGCTGCTGATACATTAGGTGTTAACTCAACCCCAACAGTTTATATTAACGGCGAGAGGGTTGAATCTTCTTACCTAGCAATTAAAGCTGCTTTAGATGAAGCATTAGGCACTAATGAGCAAGCAAAAGAAGAGGAGAGTGATGAAGAGATGACAGATGGAGAGGATACAGAAGATCATAGTGATGGTACAATGTAATATCGATGTCAGATATTCAAAAAACAAAATTTGAGAAATTGCTACTTAACTGGCAGGCAAGCTCATCAAATTTTATAATCAAAAGGTTCCCGATGATCATTTTGGGGACCTTTTTGTTAATAGTACTTATCTTAATTCTAGGTGAGGCATTGCAATGAATCTTTATCTAGCACTTATACTATTATCGTTTGCTTCGTTTTTCGTTGCTTTTGAGATATTCAACTTTACAAAGAAGCATAAGTTCATAGACAGCTTCTGGGGATTTGCATATGTTCTTCAAGCTTGTTATATAGGTGAGATAACTAATTGGGAGAACCCACTTATTATTGGCTTAATAATCGCATGGGGAATTAGATTAGGTATGTTTCTACTACTTAGAAATGGCTCGTATAAACATGATGACGCTAGATATATAAGGCTGGCAAAAGGCAAGTCAAAGACTGGGATTTTCTTCAAAATCTATATGGTGCAATTTGTACTTCAGTTAGTAGTCGCGCTACCAATAATCTATCCAGCACATGATATAAGTTATCTAATTGACTGGAGAATCTTCTTCCTAGTAATTACTGGAATCGGAATAATAATTGAGTCAATAGCTGATCAACAACTCTTACTGTTTAAGCTCAGAAAAAGCAATGAAGGCAAGAGATTAAATGAAGGCCTCAGAAGATATTCACAATTCCCGAACTACTTTGGTGAAATACTTGTCTGGTCAGGCCTAGGTTTTTATGTGGCAAGTTTTGGCTATTACTTCGCTTTAATATCACCGATTTTAATAATCACCTTGTTGTTTGGTGTTAGTGGTGTGCCAATGCAGAAGAATAAATCGAAGAAGAGCTTCATAATCCCCGATATAAAATTAATACTCAAAGATCTTCTAGGGAAGTAACTTCTGAAATAATTGACTACTTTTGAGCATTTGCAACCTTGCAATAACTAGAAGTGGTTCAATGATTATAGATCTAACTTTATTGATTTTGACTTGTAACCTCCAATTTGATTTCCATTCAAATTTTGACTATCATCAAAAGTTAATTTATTAAACAAACATTATGGCATCAATAGTTGATATTGAAGGAATTGGACCAGCTTATGCTGAACAATTAAAAGGTATTGGTATCTCTACTACAGAGAAATTACTCGAAGAAGGAAGAACTCCTGCAGGACGTAAAAGAATTGCAGAGGAGTCAGAAATCTCTGAAAAACTAATCCTTGAATGGGTTAATCTTTCAGACCTAATGAGGATTAAAGGAGTAGGTGAAGAATATTCAGACTTACTTGAAGAAGCTGGTGTTGACACAGTTGTTGAGTTAGCTACAAGAAATGCTGAAAATCTGGCTGCAAAGTTAGAAGAAATCAACACTGAGAAAGAACTCGTTAGAGTAGTTCCTAACCTTGAGAAAGTACAAGATTGGATCGCGCAAGCTGGCACGCTTGGAAGAGGTGTTGAGTACTAAGGTATAAACAAAGATTTCAAAACTTCAAGGTCGGACTGAAAAGTCCGATTTTGCTTTCAGAGGAATTCATCTCAAAATAAATTGACCTTCTAGAGTAAAACCTATAATACTAGCTTAGCTTACTCCCCATACCATCTCCAATGCCAACCCTCAAACGAATAACCCGTTTTGACCTCTTGTCCTTGAGGATAGCTTAGATAAAAGTTATATCTGTAAGCATTATCTTTCAACCATAGGTACGCCTCACTGTAGTTAAAGCTTGCTCCGAGCTGGTTCTGTACAGCTTTTGAGCTTATATCAACAGTAGAGCCCAACTGATGCTCACTGTGTCCTGGACGAGCGGAGATCTTATCTGCAGCGTCTACGTCATTTGCATTATAGTTAAGCCAATAAGCGTAAGTTGAGATCTGAGTTTCATAACTTCTATAACCGCTTACAATTGTTAAGTCATGACCATCAACTTTTGCAGCTTTGAAGAGTTCACTCAAGTCTTCAGTGATTTCTTCACGGATCTGGATTTCAGGATCATCAGATAAGCCGAAGTTTGCAGCAAACACAAGGTTAGCTGGGATATAGTCTTGAGGTAATTGAAAGGACTTATTAACAGTTAATGAAATCTCATTTCTCTCTTGAATTTCACTAAGTGAGTAAGTGTAAATATCATCATCCACTGGGTAAGACCACCAATTATTTGCACCTAACAACTGGTCTGATTCGATCTGAACCCCCGCAACTGCTGGAGTAGTATTAAAATCAATGATAGCTTGATCAGGTGAAGAAGTAAGTACAATAGCTGAGGCTACTAGGCCTGCTGAGATTTCTGAAGCGATTTTAATTAGCATAGAACAGTTTATCAAAGATTATCGTAATTAAAAGCCAAACTTGAAGAGACTGGTTAAATCTTGCCTAAAGCTTTTTTGATATTGTGAGTTAGTTCAGGCCTATCATGTATCGTGTTTAGGAACCATTGGACATAGCCTGGGTCATTGCGCACAACATCTTCAATCATCTCACCTCTGTATTTACCAAAAGTGAACTTACGCATAACAGGAGGCTCCTTAGAACAAGCAAGCATCTCTTCGTAATCACAATCACAAGTCTTATCTATGTAGTTGAAAAGATTTATAAGGAATCTAACATCACTCAAAGCATCATGTGCAGTTCGGTCTTCTTCAGATTCTAACCTATAAAGGCCTAATTCGTATCTGAGATATTGCAGAGCGTAACTTTCATACTCTTTACCTTCTGGGGTTAGTAAATACTTCCTAGCAGTCCTATAAGTACAAAGTGCATCAGGTATATCTACACCATTAGCAGAGATAACTCCCACATCAGCATCGATATTATGTGCTACAAATGTATATTCCGTAATCAGAAATCTAATATACTCAGAGATCGATTTCCCAACATACCCTTCATGAACTTTCTGTCCTTCCTCGATAATACTCTTACTAAAATGCGGCTTATCAGCAACCATCTCAGGAGTGATATGATGAACCTTCATCGTATGCGAGTTAATAGGTACATCTACTGAGTAAAAACCGTTGTACTCATAACCATCAGAAGTGACGATTGCTAGCTGGAGTAGAGCAGTACCATTACTGTCTCCATATTCTGTATCAAAAAATGCAAATTTCATAATATTTGATTATACAGGAAATTGGGGAACATATATCCAAAGCTTAATTTAGAAAACACTCTGAAAGGTCTACACAATCTTCTAAGGTACTTTCGCTACCTTATACACAAAGAAATTTTAAATTTACCAACCACTTCAAAATCCTCTATAATAAACTCATACAAATCTCTCTTACCTAATATAAAAAATCTCAAATGGCAAAAAACACACAAGCTAAATCAATCGAAGAATCACTCTGGGACTCTGCGAACAAATTAAGAGGAAGCGTCGAATCGTCTGAATATAAGCATGTCGTACTTGGACTTATCTTTCTTAAATTTGTCAGCGATCGCTTTAACGCTCGTCAAGAAGAATTGAGAAGCGAAGGTAAGGATCAATTTCTCGAGAATAAAGAATTCTACGGGATGAAGAATGTATTCTTCCTAACACCTGAAGCTCGCTGGGAATATATTATCCAAAATGCTAAACAAGATGATATTGCACTTAAAATTGACACAGCACTTAATCTAATTGAGAAGAATAATGAATCACTCAAAGGGGCTTTACCAGATAATTACTTCTCAAGGCTTAACCTTGATAAGAGCAAGCTATCTGCACTACTTGATACGATCAATAACATCGATACGCTTGATGATGAGGAGGAAGACATAGTCGGAAGAGTTTATGAGTATTTCCTGGGTAAATTCGCAGCAAGTGAAGGTAAAGGTGGTGGTGAATTCTATACTCCTAAATGTATCGTTAAGCTATTAGTTGAAATGCTCGAACCTCATAAAGGTAAGATCTATGATCCTTCATGTGGATCTGGTGGAATGTTTGTACAATCGATTGACTTTATCAAAAGTCATGAAGGAAGTACTAAAGATATCTCTATCTATGGACAGGAGCTAACAGCCACTACATACAAGCTAGCAAAGATGAACCTTGCAATAAGAGGCATCTCAGGCAATCTTGGTGAGGTACCAGCTGACACCTTCTTTAAAGATCAACATCCAGACCTAAAGGCAGACTTTATCATGGCTAACCCTCCTTTTAATCAGAAGCAGTGGAGAGAGAAAAACGAGCTTGAGAATGATCCAAGATGGTCCGG
>JAHDCA010000005.1 GCA_020630115.1 Candidatus Dojkabacteria bacterium
ATAAGTATGTGGACAAGATATCTAACTATCCCTCTTGCGTTTTTACAATCTTTTGTGATTTACTCAACTCTACAAAGCTTCGGGCTTATGGAGAGACTTGAGTCAGTTGAGCTTTTAGCGATGTCATTTACACTTGCGGCAGGTGCGATAGTGATGATGTGGTTAGGTGAGCTTATTGCTGAGCAAGGTTATGGAAGAGGTTCTGGCTATATTATCTCACTTGGTATATTAGCGCTTTTGCCATCTCAGATTACAGGTAATATTACAACTGCGGATGCGTTTGAAGTTGGGGTGTTCTTATTTATCATTGTGCTAATGCTTGTTGCAACCATCATGGTGATTGAGGCAGAGAGAAGGGTTAAGCTGATGTATTCCAAGAGAGTTAGGACTGGTGGTGCTCAGGAGAGTTATGTGCCTTTGAAATTAACACAGTTTGGTGTGATGCCAGTTATCTTTGCGGTATCGGTAATATCATTTCCTCAATTGATAGCTCAGTTCATTCAAGCAAGAGAGTATAACGATAGGTCGACAGAGATTGCAGGTAATATACTAAATTTCCTGGCTGATGGTTGGGTTCAGGGAGTAGGGACGTTTATCCTTGTTATATTGTTCTCATTCTTCTATGTTACAATTGTGTTTAATACTGATGAGATGGCTGAGAATTTTCAAAAGCAAGGTGCTTTTATTAAGGGTATTAGACCTGGTAAGCAGACAGCTAAGTTCCTAAAGATGACTACATATCGTTTAACTGCGTTTGGGGGAGTATTCTTAGCTATACTTGCTGTTCTTCCACAGGTTCTTTTAGCATCTGGCTTGATCTCTTCGCAGATATTCTCTGGTACAGGTTTATTGATTATCATCGGTGTGTTACTAGATGTTAGGCGAGAAATTCTTTCTCAAATTGTCGTTAGAGGATATAACAGGTATATTTAACCTGGTATGTCTGGGATATCTAAAACTATACTGATGCATGGACCTTCTGGTTCAGGTAAGGATACTCAGGTAAATCTTTTGAGTGAAAAATTTCCAGAAGTTTTTGAGTTGGTCTCTACGGGGGCTATGTTTAGAGAGCTTAAGGACTCTAAAGTTCCAGCGGAATTTGAGATCTATCAAAAAGTGACTTCTGGGGAGTTGATCTCTGATGATTTGACTTATAAATTTTTTACGAAGTTTCTAAATCGTTTTGATCCAAATAAAGTTTGGGTATTAGTTGGTGTTGTTCGGAGTGCAAATCAGATAAAGTTTTTAGATAAGGCTCTGCTTAAGCATGCTAGAACTGTAGATCTTTATTTTAACCTAGATGTTAGTGAGCAGGTGTCTATTGAGAGGTTGTGTAACAGGCTGCAGTGTACCACCTGTAACAATATCTATACGCGGGATGATAATATTGCTAATTGTGCCAAATGTGGCTCTGCGCTTGATGGAAGGCCTGAAGACGCTGAGGTTCAAAAGATAATCCGCCGCTTGTACTGGTATCGTGAAGAGGCAGAAAAGATATTTGATCATTACTCGGAAAGAGGCGAGGCGGTTAAAATTGATGCGGGAAGGCAAATTGAAGAAATTTCTAAAGAATTAATCGATATAATGGTTGCACAGGGTTTTGAGCTCTGATATAATCCCTAAGTTTATATGGCATTAGATAGTAAAAAAGTCTTTGAGATTGAAGGAGAAGTTATTGCTATTTTGCCAGGTACAAAATTCAAGGTTGAAGTTGAAGTTGCAGGTCAGAAAAAGACTCTAATAGGTTATCTTTCAGGCAGGATGCGAAAGCACTACATCAAGATACTTGAAGGAGATAGGGTAAGGATGGAGATAACTCCATACGATCCTACTCAAGGAAGAATAGTTTACCGAATGAAGCACAATGAAAGTACAAGCGTCAGTTAAAAAAAGATGTAGGGACTGTTACATCGTAAAAAGAAAAGGTAGAGTTTATGTCTACTGTAAAAAGGAGCAGAGACATAAGCAAAGACAAGGTTAATTTAAATCCGTAAATTATGGCAAGACTTTTAGGAGTAGAAATATCAGACAAACGAATTCTTAAGTTGGCTCTTACTGATATTTATGGAATTGGTAGGAAAACTGCACTCGATATCATCGATGCTCTTTCACTAGATCCAATTTCTAAAATAGGAGATCTAACAGCAGAACAACTTGATACAGTTAGAAATTATATTGATGAGAACTTTAAAACTGAAGGTGAACTTAAGCAAGTGAAATTCAGAAATATCAAGAGACTCAAAGATATTCGATCATACAGAGGAATCAGACACAGAGTAGGACTTCCAGTTAGAGGGCAAAGAACTAAAACCAATGCAAGAACAAGAAAAGGTAAATCATTTGCTGTTGGTGGTCTTAAACTAAAAATTACTAAGAAATAATGGGTAAGAAAGAAGCATCAAAGAAAAAGACAAAGAGAAACGTTGTTTCTGGAGTTGTAAAGATTACAGCTTCATTCAATAACACAATTATTACAATTACTGACGGTGAAGGAAATGCTCTTGTACAGGGTACTCCAGCAGCTGTAGGTTTTAAAGGAAGTAAGAAAAGTACTGCATACGCTGCAACTAAAGCAGCTAAAGATGCCGCTGAGAGAGCGATGAAAAAGTACGGTCTTTCTGAAGTAAAGGTTTTTATTAATGGCCCAGGTAATGGACGAATTGCAGCAGTCAAGGGACTTGACTCAGCAGGACTTCAAATTACTCAGCTAGTAGAAGCTACAGGTTATGCTCATAATGGGTGTAGACCAAGGAAGGCTCCAAGAAAATAATTTTTATATACTAATCTATGGGAAGATATACAGGTCCTAAGGAAAGACTAAGTAGACGAGAAGGTGTGAACCTTCATTTAAAAGGTGCAAGATCTTTTAGTGAAAAAGCTGGAATTAATCGAAAACCATTTGCACCAGGTCAACACGGAGCAAAAAGGAGAGTACGTTTATCAAATTTTGGTTTACAGTTACGACAAAAGCAAAAAGTAAAAAGAATTTACGGAGTTAGAGAAAGACAGTTTAAAAATCTTTACAAGAAAGCAAATCGTATCGCAAGGGTACAGAACTCTGACAAAGGACTTGAGCTTTTAAGATTACTTGAAACAAGACTTGATAATATTGTTTACCTTTTAGGTTTAGCACCATCTAGATCAGCTGCAAGGCAGTACGTTACTCACAAGCACGTTGAAGTTAATGGAAAAGTTCTTAATATCCCATCTCACAACCTGAAAGTTGGAGATAAGGTTTCTATCAAGCACCCTAAACTTGTTCCTGCTGAAAAATTATTTGAGACACCAATCTGGCTTTCACAATCAAAGCAGACTGGTGAAGTATTAGATATGCCTTCTCGAGATATGATCGATGATGGTATTAAAGAAAATTTAATTATTGAGTTCTACTCTAGATAATATAATAAGAAAACCTTTTATGATTAGTGCATTTAACGATATTACTGTAAAAGTGATCACAGAAGATGGTAATGCGGGTAGCTTTGAAATCGCTCCACTGCCAAGAGGATATGGCCATACTTTGGCAAATTCTCTAAGAAGAATTTTACTTTCAAGTTTACCAGGTGCAGGAATTACTAGCGTTTACGTTCCAAAAGTTGATCACGAGTATGTGAGTATCGATGGAATAAAAGAAGATCTTATTGAGATCATCCTAAACCTTAAATCTCTTGACCTTAAGTCAACTTCATCAGAACCAGTGATCTGTAAGATCTCTGTTGATGCTAAAGGAGAAGTTACTGGTAAAGATATTGTAGTTGGTGCTGGAGTTGAGGTTACAAACCCTGATGTTCATATCCTAACTGCAACTGCAAAGACAGAATTCTACTTAGAATTCGTTGTTGAGCAAGGTATTGGATACTTAGAGGCTCAAGAAGGACTAAGGAAAGAAAAGGGTCGAGTACCTGTTGATGCTGACTTTAGTCCAGTTAAGAATGTAAGATTCGAAGTTCGAAATACTCGTAAAGGACAAGAAACTGACCTTGATCTAGTAAGTATCGTTATTGATACTGATGGAAGTATGTCACCTAGAGACGCAATGTTGGAAAGTGCTAAAATCCTTCAGGATTTTGCCGGAAAAGTAATGGCATCATTAGGGGTTCCAGTTGAGGATGTTGATAAGATGGCTGTAGATGCTCAGATTATTATTAAAGATGAAGTTGAAGAAGAAGAAGTAAATGAGGTAAGTACTTGGAAGATCGAAGATCTACCAATCTCAAAGAGATCAAAGACAGGACTTCTTGCAGGTGGTTATGAGAAAGTTGGAGACCTTGATGGAGTTAACATCAACGATCTACTTGGATTACCAGGGTTTGGTAACAAATCACTTAATGAGGTTACTGAACTGATGAAGCAGTACGGTATTGAAATTATTACAGACTAAACTATGTATAGAAGATCAGACAAAGTAAAACTAGGAAGAAAGCACCAGCACAGAGCTGCAATGATTGAAAATCAAGTTCGATCATTGTTTGAGAATGGTAGTTTAAAAACTACAACTCCTAAAGCAAAAGTGCTTAAATCTGCCGTAGAGAATATGCTTGTTGGTTCTAAGAGAGTTCATACTGATCTTAGAAGAATCATTAGTGATAAGGCTACAAGAGATGCCGTAATCAACCAACTAAGTAATGTCTCTGTAAGAGTTGTTAAAGTAGGTTTTAGAGATGGTGATAATGCTGAAATCTCTAAAGTTGAAATTGTTGGATATAATAATCCTTTTAAAATGTCAGGAGATAAGAAATAATGCAAAAGACTTCATGGATCAATCCAAGTGATGTAAAAAGAGAGTGGTTAGTTGTTGATGTTGCAGGTATGCACATTGGACGAGCTGCAACTCAAATTGCACAGTTGATAATTGGAAAGAACAAAGTTAATAGAGTGCCTAATATGGATTGTGGTGACTATGTTGTTGTACTAAACAGTAGTAAAGTAACAATCTCTGGTAAAAAGGCTACAGATAAAAATTATTATAGACATAGTGGATACCCAGGTGGTTTAAAGACAATTAGTTTTGAAGATCAGATGAAAAAGGACTCAAGATTTGTTGTTGAAGCAGCTGTTAAAAACATGCTTCCAAAGAACAAGTTGAGAGCGAACATGATGACTAGACTACATGTATTTAAGGATGAGGCACATGATAAAGGTGCACAGAGTCCTAGAGAAATTAAATTAGCGAAATAATACCCGTGGCGAAATATTTTGAAGCAGTAGGAAGAAGAAAAGAATCGACAGCCCGAGTAAGGCTATTTAAAGGGAAGAAGGAGTCAACAGTAAATGGAGTACTTGTTGGTGAGTTCTTTACTAGAGCTGGTGACCTTAACCATATCTTTGCACCACTAAAAGCTACTGACCTTGAAGGAAAGTACTACTTTACAGCTAAGGTAAATGGTGGTGGAGTAACAGGACAGAGAGATGCTATCAAACTTGGAATCGCAAGAGCATTAGTTGTAATGAATGAGGAATTGAAGCCTGCACTTAAGAAGGAAGGTCTTATGACTAGAGATCCAAGAGCAGTTGAAAGGAAGAAATACAACTTTGTTAAGGCTAGAAAGAAACCACAGTTCTCGAAACGTTAAGAAGCCCTTATACTTCGAAATTGGATTGCTTCCTTTATGGAAGCAATTTTTTTTAAGTTATGTTTTTGTGTATTAGTATCCTCATTGATGACTCCAAGCTTTTTTAAGGTAGCATGTGTCTCAAAAATCGTGATCGCAAGCCGCATAATCTTCAAGATGTCCCTGTTAGAAAGGTTTAGTTTGTACTTGATAGTTTTTAGATATTTGAGTTCATCATCTGAGTAAAATTTGGACTTCAATATATCTTGGAAACTTAGCTTGCTATTTGCTTTGCCTCTTAATCTAATAGATGAATCTCTATATAGTCTAATCGTCTCAGAGATCTCAGCTGCTTTAAATGACATATTATTGAACAAGTCTGATGAACTCTCTTGTATATAATAATGGATGCCTATTCTATCTCTTAAAGTGTTCGGTATCTTACGATGATACCTCTCTATAGTGGATGCTGAGCAAATACACTTGTCTTCACCCTTGGAGCAGGGACAAGAGTTCGATGTCGAGATCAAGATGAATGGGCTGCTTGATCTGTTTTCGTTGAGATTAGCATTGTATTTGATGGTTTGGTCATCTGGCTGGTCTAAAAGGTTTTGTAGTAGATTTAAGTCCGCGACTTTGTTTTGATTGACTTCATCGATATGTAAAATCCCGTAAGCTGATTGATTTATAATTCCGAAATATTGATTTGACTTTTGTCCTTGTAAGATCGATTTGTTGATTTTGTTAACTGATACAAATGGTATGCGATTAGCTTTTTGACCAAAGGTACTGTTAAGTAATGCAATTTCTCTGTAATAAGCACTGTAAGGGTATATAAGCTTCGCTAAGCCTGCCAGGTGGGATTTGCCAGCTCCCATAGGGCCTTGGAGGTGCAAGTGATGTGAGCCAAGTAGAGAATAGGTTAAAACTTTCAAGTCAAAAGGAGGGATGTTTATCTCTTTTTGGGAGTCAACTTTGAATGGCTCTTCAACTTTAGTCTTGACTTTCGGTATTGATTCAAACCGAAGTGCATGGACTAAACTTTTTAAATCCGAAAAGTTTGAGGATGAAACCGAATTTGGTTTATCTGATTGATCTATAAAGTCTGTAAGTTTGCTTTCGAGGATTTCGCCGTCCATCTTAAGCTCTCCAATAGCAGTTACCTCAGTAGTCTGGAATTTGTACTTTATACTCAAAATAGATAAAGCAATTGGTAGATCCAAGTGAGTGCCAGTTTTAGTTATCCCACTTGGATAAAGATTAACTTTTATTCTTCCAACAGGTATCTTGAGTCCTGAGGACTTTATTGCAGATATGACTCTGTTTTTTGATTCTTGGATTGATCTATCGGCCAGACCCGATATCTGAAAATCAGGGATCCCTTTAGAATAAGACGCCTGAACCTCAATATCATGAATATTTATGCCTTGCGAACAAATTGATTTAATCTTCATAACTTTATATTGCACCACAAAGATTAAATTTTGATAAAAAAACAATTAAATAAAGAAAGATTTTTATTGTATAATCGTCAGAGTAATCCAAGTAGTCGCATACTGTTTAACAGTATGAGGAAAGTCCGGGCTTTAGCGTGCTTGCGCATAATCAAGTGGATGCCTACCAACAAGTCTAGTACTTGAGTGTAGGGTAGATGTGAGTTTACGGAGAAAAGGGCAGCAGAAAGTTATACCGCCAGTTCTCTTTGAGATCGGGTGAGGGTGAAATGGTGAGGTAAGAGCTCACCGGGCTTACTAGTAATAGGCAGTCGCGTGGTAACCCCCTTCCTAAGCAACCCGTTAGGGGCATAGATAAATGGCTACATAAACAGAACCCGGCTTATGGATTACTCATTATTGAATACAAAATCATGAAAGTCTTATCAGTAAATGTTGGAAATCTAAAAATTAGTAATATTGGTAAAATCAGTACTATTGATAAGGATTTAAATCTTCAAAGATTGGATGTCGAAAATGCGATTAAAAATAATCTTACCAAGATATCTCCTGACATCGTTTGTTTTCAAGAGTTGAGAACCGAGTATACAGAGCATCATGTACAAGCTGAGAAGCTTCTTGGAGCATCGTATTATGTGTATCCAAGTGTTACTGGTAATTGTGCAATAGGGTTGCGTAAAAGTATGTTTAAGAGCGTTAAAATATTTGACGCTCAGCACATAGGAACACCGCTTTTTAATAAGTATAGTATTTCAACTTTAGAAGTTGAGTATGAGGAAGTGAAATTTTATATAGTGAATTGTCATCTCCCAGCAATCAACTCCAAAAAGAGAAGACTAGCCTTAAACAGTATCTTTGACGAAAACGGTTTAACTAAAAGGCTTAACAAGTATCTGATAATGGGGGACTTTAATTTTGACCTATTTAGTAATCTTAGTTCAAGCGGTAGGCATTTTTCTAAGCTTAAGAATATTGAACACAATTCAGATTTGATAATTCATAATTCGATGAAGGGAAATAAGGCTGAACCATCCCATAGAGTAGTTGGTACTTATAGAACATTGGATTACATGTTTAGTAATTTCCTTAAAGGTAATACAAAATCTCTTGGTTATGAGAATAGAGCAGAATTAATCGATAATGGATTGGAACTTGATCATTACGCTTTATATGCTGAGCTGGATCTTTGAGATTTGCTTAAAATCAAAGAGAACAATTATGCAAGCTAAAGTACTACTTAAGATATCCGTTATAGAAGCTAATCGCATCCATCTTAACTTTGCCTTCTGGTTGAATCTCTAAAATCTCGATATGATCAGTATGGTTGCACTGGATGAATAGTCTTCTCTCTTTAAATTGGATAAATTCATTTTCTAAGCTTTCTGGTAGATTAGAGATACTTGTTGAGTGAACTTTTACATTAATTCCATTAATAGTGGACTTGGCAGTTGGCCAAGGTTGGAATGCTCTGACTTTATTATGGATCTCAAGTGCATTCATATCTTCAAAGCTAACAAAAGAGTTCTCTTTTGCGATATCTTTCATATAGCAAAACGAAACTTTTGATTTGTCTTGATCTACTAATTTTGCCTTTCCATCAATCCAATCTTTTAAGTCTTTCTCGATCTTCTCGCAGGAGATGTCTAGAAGCTTTTGACGCAAAGTAATATTCGTGTCATCGATGTCAATTGGTATCTTGTATTGTGATAGAATCCCGCCAGCGTCCATTCCAGCAACCATCTGAGTGAAAGTTATACCGGTTTCTTTTTCATCGTTAAGGATAGCGCCTTGGATCGGGACTGCACCTCGGTATTTAGGTAGTAGTGAATAGTGGATGTTGATTGATTTGAATTCGGGGTTCATTAGGAAGAATTCAGGTACGATCTCACCAAATGATAGGCAGATATTTAACTCTGGTTTGTAAGTGTCTAGTGCTAGCTGATATCTTTTGCTGTCAGAGTTTGTATGGAAAAACGGTATCTCGTTAGCGGTTGCGATCTGCTTTACAATATTGGGTGTAATCACTTGTTTACGTCCAACTTTTGCATCTCTTTTTGTTATAACGCATACGATATTGAGCCAATCGATCTCTAAACACTTCTCAAGGACTTGTGCTGCCTCCCAATTCGAACCTAAAAATATTGTATTTACCTTTCTTCTCATAATCGAAACTTTTATAAATTTTTATTGTATGATCATCCATATGGATATTAATCTTTTCAATTATACATTACCAGAAAGTTTGATAGCGAAATTCCCACCCAAAGTACGTGGGTTAACACGTCTACTCGAGGTGAATAGGACTACTGGTGAGTTGAGAGATAAGATGTACAAGGATCTGATTGATATCATCCCTGAGGGTGATGTATTAGTTATTAATAATACGAAAGTTAACAAGCAAAGAGTTAACATGATCGCTGGTGATTCAACAAGGAAGATCCAACTTTTATTTTTAAAGCGTAATCAAGACGGATCTTGGGTTACTAAAGTGGGTAGACTCCGAAAACTAAAGAATGATCGTATATTGAAGATTGATGGTGAGGCTTATGTTCAAGTAGTTGAGCTTGGTTTGGAACTAGCTCGAGTGAGGATTATAAATATTAGTGAAGAAGAATTCTTTGACCGTTTTGGTGTCGTGCCAATTCCACCATATATGAAGCGTGACTCACAAGATGAGGATTTTGATAGATACAATACAGAATTCGCTAAAGAGTATGGAAGTGTTGCCTCACCAACTGCAAGCCTAAATATGACAAAGGATTACTTATATGCTTTAATGGCTAAAGGTGTTAAGGTCTGTGAAATTGAATTAAGAATAGGCTGGGGAACTTTTGCAACTGTTTATGAAGATGATCTTACAAGTCACAAGATACATAAAGAAACTATTTACGTCTCGCAGAAAAGTGCCGAGAGTATTAATGAAGTTAAGTATAGTGGTGGGAAAGTATGGGCGCTAGGAACTACAGTAGCGAGAACACTTGAAAGTGTTAGTAATGAAGGTGGAAAGGTTGAACTTATTGGGGAAATGGATACTGAGATATTTATATATCCAGGCTATCAATGGAAGTGTGTAGACAGGTTAATAACAAACTTCCATGTTCCCAAAAGTACCCTACTCGCAATGGTTTCAAGCTTTGGTGGTACTAAGACAATCATGAATGCGTATCAGCATGCTGTTCATAACGAGTATAATTTCTTGAGTTACGGTGATTCGATGGTTGTAATTGGTGAATCAACATAGTAAATTGCTTGTTTATGAATTTATTCAAAATTTATTTAATACTTCTCACTAGCTCCAAATAACTGTAAGCAATTCCCCTCAGGATCTAAGAAGGTGACAACTCTTAGTTTGTTTTTGTCGTTACTGAAAGGAGTTATTGTTGGCTCTGCAATTATTTTTACCTTTGCATGTTTCTCTAACTTTTCTACCCATTCATCAAACTTTTCTGTATTGAGATTAATCATGTGTCTCAAAGGATCAGAATTATATTCTTTAACTTCAGAATGATGCCCAATCCATAAAATATTATTATCACCAAGCTTGAAATCGTATCCATAATCTTTTTCGTATTCATTAGTCGCGGGGATATCAGTTTTTTCAATCATTTCGAGTTCCAGAAAATCTTGGTAAAACTTCATTAACTCATCTGGAGTATTGGACCAGATAAGAAGATACTTAAACGTAAAGTCATTCATGTCTACTTAATAATATTACAATCGAGAATATCAAGTTCACAGTGTATAATCAATTATTATTTGGCACTC
Organism: Candidatus Dojkabacteria bacterium; assembly: GCA_020630115.1. Lineage (GTDB taxonomy): Bacteria > Patescibacteriota > Dojkabacteria > SC72 > JAHDCA01 > JAHDCA01. Next base: position 10,772 of record JAHDCA010000005.1, read on the forward strand.
AATTATATTATTAGAAATTAATAATAAAAATCTTGATATATTAGAATTAGATGGGATCGAAGTAAAAAACTAGTATGTTACCAAAAGCACGAAAATACAAAAAAACAGATATGCATAGCTATGTGGCTGGGATCTTTCCGGTTAAGGAATTGATTAGATTTAGGAAGGAATTAGTCCTTGTGGTGTACCTATCGCAAGATTCCAAGTATGAAGGAACATTGAGGTCTTTTGCAGGTGAACTTAACAAGGCAGGGATAAGGTATGAATATAACCAAAAGATAATTGATAAATTAGCAAGTAAAGAGAATACTCAGTGTATCGCACTTTTCAATAAATTCGAATCATCACTTGAGAAAGGTAGCAATCACATTCTTTTATTCCAACCTCGCAATGCTGGTAATGTCGGAACAATAATTAGAACAATGCTTGGATTAGGATTTAAAAACCTGGCAATTATCAAGGATGCTTGTGATATCTTTAATCCATCTGTTGTTCGCTCAACTATGGGAGCTGTTTTTGGGATTAACTTTGAGTATTTCGAATCATTTGATGATTATAGAAGTAAATATCCTAATCAAAATCATTACCTAACAATGCTTGATCGCGATTCTAAATTAGCAACAGAGGTTGAGTTTGAAGAACCTTACTCGCTTGGTTTTGGTAATGAAGGGGCAGGGATTAGCAAGTCTGAAGTACAAGAATCAAAAACGATCTTTTTACCACAGACTAAAGAAATTGATTCGTATAATCTGTCTGTTGCTGCTGCTTTAACAATGTATATAGCTTCGAATAAGAAATAATTATGAGTGAATATTCAATAGATTTAGAACTTAAAGATTTTGGGAAGGTACCCATATTCTTACCAGATGCCACTCGAGGCGCTATAAAAAGCATAACTACTCGAGATATCTTCGATGTTGGAACAAAAGCTCTTGTTACGAACACGCTTCACCTGACTGTTTCGCCAGGCTCTGAGAAAATTAAAGAGCTTGGAGGAATTAAAAAATTTATGAATTGGGATGGGATTGTACTTACGGATTCTGGAGGGTTCCAGGTTTTTTCACTTTTACATAGTAAGCAGTGGGAAGGTAAAGTCCACGATGGAGGAGCTACCTTCAAATCCCCTAAAGATGGTAAAGTGATCGAGTTAACACCTGAGAGCTCAATCGACATCCAGATGAATATTGGAAGTGACATCATGGTTGTTCTTGATGATTGTCGTAAAAGTAGTGTCGGTAGAAAAGATGCGGAGATCTCTGTTGCTAGAACGCTCGAATGGGCTCAAAGATGCAGAGACTACTTTGATAGAGAATATGGAGGTACTAAAGAGACCGGTAAGATACTTACAGCTGTCGTTCAGGGGGCAAACTTCCTTGATCTTCGTGAGCATTGCGCGAAAGCCTTAGCTGAGATTGGTTTTGACGGTTATAATTTTGGTGGCTATCTACTTGATGACGATGGTAATCTTGTCGTTGATGAACTTGCATGTGTACTAGAGAATACTCCTGATGATAAATTCAATTATGCGATGGGTCTCGGTAAACCAAGTGATATCATTAAAGCAATTGAGATTGGGTATACTGTTTTCGATACTGTGCTTGTAACTCGTAATGCAAGACATGGTTCAGTTTATAGTTTTGACATTGAAGGACCAGAGTACAAGATGAATATTAAGAACGCTAAGTATGCCAACGATCAATCACCGATCGATTCAACGTGTGACTGCCAAGCTTGTAAGTATCATACCAGGGCCTATATCCACCAGATGATCAAAGTCGGCGAGATAACAGGTATGACTCTTGCTTCAATTCATAACTTACGATTTTACAATCGTCTGGTTGAGGGTAAGCGGTGAAGCTGGTATAAATTAGTATGGACTTACAAAAACTACTTGAATTCACAAGTTTCCTTAATAAATTCCAAAAAGTAAAACGATCACTTTACGTTACAGGGGAAGATCGAGCCGAAAATGATTCTGAACATAGTTACCAGTTAGCAATGACAGCTTGGTATGTTATTAACTCAAAAGGTCTTAACTATGATCTAGACAAGATCTTCAAGTACGCATTAGCGCATGATCTTGTTGAGGTATATGCAGGTGATACATATTGTCATACTGAGGATGAGAATCTTAAAGAATCAAAAGAACAACGAGAAATGGAATCCTTCGAAAGGGTTTCAATAGAATTTAATGAATTCCCAGAATTGTTAAAATGTATCCACGATTATGAAAAGAAAAGTGATAAAGAAGCATTATTTATTTACGCTCTAGATAAGATTTTGCCTCCTCTTAATATCTATCTTGATGGCGGACGAACTTGGAAAGGCTTTGAAGCATCGATAGTTGATGATAATGCTAGAGGAAGTAATAAGGTTCATTTGGAGATGCTTAAATCTAAGAACCCTAAAGTGGCTAAGAGCCCAGATATAATGAAGATATGGGAAGATCTATACTTGGTATTGGAGGATAAAGAAGAAGAGTTATTCCCAGGGAAATGACTTGAAGAAGTTAAGACCCACATTTGTAAGTGACTTGGATTTGAATTGAAGTATTAAATACGTTTAATAATCTAGTGAGACAATTCTCCTATGCTATAATCAAAAATAGTTAGAATTTTGCGAGATTATGAGATTTGAGAAGCCTTTAAGTACAAGTGAAAAACAGAAATATTTCATTTCCCGTTTAATTTTAGCTGGCGTTTCGGATTAGTCGGAATAATAGTTAATATATTACAAGTTTATAATGGAAATTAGCATCATTATTGCTTTGATTGCTGCTGTTTTAACAGCTGCAGGAGGTTTCATTGTTGGTAAGAAAAACAGTACACCACAAGATATCTCTCCTGAGAAGTTAGACGCTCTATTAAAGCAGAAGAAGTCAACTGCACTTCTGGAAGTAGAAAAGGAAGTTCAAGATATTAAAGCAAATGCACAAAAGAAGGCCAACGAAGTCTCAGAAGAGGCTGAGAGTAGAGCTCAGAAGATAAGAAAAGATATGGCTGAGCAAGAGACTTTAATCCTTGAGAGAGAGAAGACTCTTAACGATAGATCAAAGATGATTGAAGAAAGGGTTCTTCAGAACGATAAGATTGCTGAGGACTTAAAAGTTAAAGCAGAAGAACTTTCAAACTCAGGTGAGAAGCTTCAAGCTGAACTCGAGAAAGTTGCTCAACTTACAGTTGATGAAGCTAAGCAGAAGCTGATGGAGCAAGTTGATCAAGAGATGGTTGGCTATAAAGCTAAATCGATTAGGCAAGCTGAACAAGAAGCTAAAGAGGGTGTAGAAGAAAAATCACAGAAGATATTGATCGAATCAATGCAAAGAGTTGTTACTGATTATGTTGGTGAGACTACAACTTCTACTATTAAGATTGAAGATGAGAAGGTTAAGGGGAGAGTTATCGGTAAGCAGGGCCGAAATATCAGAGCTTTTGAAAAAGCAACTGGTGTTGATGTTGATATTGATGAATCGGATTCTTCAATCGGTCTTTCATCGTTTGACCCACTTAGAAGGGCAATCGCTTCTAAAGCTTTAGAGAAGCTTGTTAAAGATGGGCGGATTCACCCTTCATCAATCGAAGATGAAGTTAGAAAAGCAAAAAACGAGATTGCCTCTGAGATTAAAGAAAACGGACAGATCTTAGCTGATGAAGCTAATTGGCCAGGTATGGATATGGGACTTCTAAAACTTGTAGGTAAACTTAAATACAGAACAAGTTACGGTCAGTCAATGATGTCTCATACAGTTGAGGTAATCAGGATGGGTGCTGTACTTGCTGCTGAAGTTGGAGCAGATATTGATCTAGTTAAAAAAGCATGTTTACTTCACGATATCGGTAAAGTTCTTACTCATAAAGTTGAAGGAGCTCATCACCACATTTCAGGTCAGATCGCTAGAAAATACAATCTCCCTGATAAACTTGTTAATGCAATTGAAGCTCATCACTTGGATATTGAACCTCAGAGTATTGAGGCATGGTTGGTTCACATGGCTGATGCTATCTCTGGAGCGAGACCAGGAGCTCGTAAAGAGAGTTTTGAGGATTTCATTAAGAGGATGGAAGGACTTGAAAACACAGCAAAAGAAGTTGCAGGTAATAAGGCAGATGATGTATTTGCAATTCAAGCAGGACGGGAACTAAGAGTTATTGTTAAACCTCGAAGTACATCTGATGATGATATCGTGGTTTTGGCTAAAGAGATTGCTGATGCGATCCATGATACTCAGACATACCCAGGTACAGTTAAAGTTAATGTTATTAGAGAAGTAAGAGCTCAAGAAACGGCAATGTAAATTGATCTGGCTTTTTTGATTAGAATTTTAAGGCACCTCCTTGGAGGTGTCTTTTGTTGGTATAATAATTGCTTTGAAAATAATAAAAGATCTATACATTTGGAAATTTAAAGATTTGCCTCAAATAAGTAAGGTTTATGTGATTATTAATTTCTTTATGGCTGTATCATTCACTTGGCCAGGATGGTATGGGTTTATTACAAGTAAGATCTCTGTAAAAGAGGCAGCAGTCTTTTTTGCTCTAACAAGTGCTTCACAGATAGTTTTAGAAGTTCCAACAGGGGTTTTTGCAGATAAATTTGGAAGGAAGCTCAGCACTGCAATAGCTATTTGTCTATATGCACTAGGAAATACTATTTTATATTTTGTTGAAGGATTTAGCTTCTTCGTTGTCATTGCATTGGTTTGGGGTTTAGCAGGTGCATTTGCAAGTGGTGCATTTTCATCACTTCTTTATGATTCTAAAGGGATTGACGACGAGACATTTGCTGAAACAGAGAAGATTACAGGGATCTTCTGGCAGATATCATTAATATTCACGACTGTGATTGGTGGGTATATGTTTAAGATCGGCGTTTGGTTACCATTTTTAGCTGAGATAGGTATTTATTTAATTTCTCTACCATTACTACTGAAATACTTTGAAGAAGTAAGTCTGGCTAAATCAAGAAAGAAAGTGAAACTTGATATGTTTAAAGGCTTCAAAGTACTTAGGGATAATAATGGCTTCAGGCAATTGGCAATCTATTCAGCGGTAATTCTTAGTTGTATGTGGATGGGGATTGATATTCTTAATGAATCGATAATGATCGAGTTTGGTCTTGAAGAGTTTCAAAGAGGGCAGATACTCTCAGGAGCGAAGATTGCTTCACTGATCTTGATTAATGTCATCGTACTAAATTACATCAAAACTGATAGGCAGATATTAATATATACCTTTACTATTACTGTCTCTTATATGGTATTGCTAAGTATAGGTAACATATATTCATTTCTAATCGGTACGATTTTATTTAATACAAAAAGTGGTGTGTCTAGACTTTTACTTGAACCCAAGTTACAATCTCTAATTGAGTCTAAACAAAGAGCCACTGTGATGAGTACTTTCGGATTTATTAGTGGTCTTGTAATCATTTTCTTGTATATCAGTGTTGGCTTCTTACAGGAGGTATATGACTCTAATCACGTATATCTTTACTTACTAATGCTTGTTTTCCTAGTCAACTTCCCGATACTTTTAGTGCGTTTGTTTAAAAAGTAATAGCAAGAAGGTGTTTCATTAGAGTGCGAATACAAATTCATGTTAAAATCAAGCAATGAAAATCTACTTTGATTTTGATAATACACTGATTAGAACAAGGCCTGACTTCATAGAAGGGTACCTGAATCCAACTCTTTGTGAGATGTGGGGTATTGACCCAGAGACCTTACATAAATATATAAAGATCCTACAAGGGGATAGTCATACTTCAGGGGTTGTCAGTTTCTCTGGAGAACTTCGTGAGATTTTAAATGAAAAGTTTGGTAAGGCTTATTCTGAGAGTGATTTCATAAATGCTTTCAACGCAACAAAGGAAGAGATGGTTAGTTTTTATGAGCCTAATGTGTTAAGCGTTTTAGAAGAGCTCAAAGCAGCTGGTCATGAGCTTGGCTTATTTACTGAAGCATTTGATGTTAAATTTCAAATGGCGAAGATACAAGCAAGTAACTTACTTGAATATTTCGATACTAAACTAAATATTATTGTTCCGGATAAATCACTAGGCGAAGTTCTTGAGAACATTGAAGATGATTCTTGGGTAATCGATGATAAGAAAATTATTGTTGATAGGTTGAACTCTTACTTCAAAGGTAGGGTAAATGTCGTAATGTATGACCCTAATAGCAAATATAGTCAGTTTAAAGATGATTATAGATATTATATTACTGATCTAATGCAGATAATTAAAATTATAAATGAGTAAAGAATATGAAAGTTTTATTTTTAGGAGATATATGTGGTAGGCCAGGTAGGGAAGCGCTTAGGGATCATCTGGGTGGTATTAAGAAGAAGTATGATATTGATTTCACAATTGCTAATGTTGAGAATATTGCACATGGAAGAGGTGCCTCAGTGAGAACTTTGAATGAAATTAGTGGCTATGGGGTTGACTTTTTCACAGCTGGAAATCATATTTGGAGATCAAGAGATCTAGATGAGATCTTCGATGGACGCTTCCCAATCATTAGAAATCTTAACTATCCAGATGATTTACCTGGAAAAGGGTATGCGGAGGTTGATTTGGGTAAATTAGGCCTAGTACTTATAGTGTCAGTTATCGGGGTGGAAGGCATGAGGGAGAGGACTATCTCGGAACCGCTAAGAGCATTGGATGGGTTTCTCTCTAAAGTAGAGTATGAGCGTTATAGCGCTATTATTGTAGAGATGCATGCGGAAAGTACAGGTGAGAAAATCAGTTGCGCAAACTTGGTTGATGGTAGAGCATCTGCGTTTATTGGAAATCATACTCACGTTCCAACAGCAGATCAAAGGCTTTTACCAAAGGGTTTGGCGTTTATTTCCGATGTCGGTGCAGTTAGTCCACTTGATGCAAGCTTGTGGGTACAAAAGGATGTGGCTATACAGCATATGATGAATCCGTATGGATCTCGATTTGAAATAGAAGAGAATGGTCCAGTTAGGATTGATGGTGTCGTTATTGATATACAAAGCCCAGTACAAGGGCATTCTATACAAAGAATTAACATTACCCTATAAAAAGCCCGCGCTTTACAAGCGATCACAGAGGGAATATATTCGATAGACCATCTCAGGGAAAGGAGGAACATATGAAATTATGACTAAAAAAGAATTCATCGAAGCATTAGCTTCAAGAACAAATGTAACTAAGAGACAAGCTTCTGACATGGTAGAAGCATTCTGGGACATCATTACTGAATCCCTTAAAAACGGAGAACCAGTTGCATTTACAGGAATTGGTAAATTTGAAGTAAGACAAAGAGCTGCAAGAACTGGTGTAAACCCAGCTACAGGAGCTAAACTTCAGATCCCTGCTACTACAGTTCCAGCTTTTAAAGCAGGAAAGGGATTAAAAGAAGCTGTTAAATAATTGATTTAACAACAATGTAGTTATGACACCCTCAAGATTAATTTCGAGAGGGTGTTTTACTTCCTCAGGCTTTTTTGAGTGTCACTTACTAAAGAGGAAGTTTGTAAGTTTTTTTAATAGCAATTAGTCACGAATTTTGGTAAATTAACATTGTGCTTAAGAAACTCTTTTTACCAATACAAGAGAATAATTACCAACCACTACTTCTTCGAAAGACGATGCTTGTTGCTTATACACTGGCACTGTTCATATTAAATATCGGCTTTAACTTCACAAATGACTTCGTACTTGAAGCTAATGCTTCATCTGTTAATTCAGGTTCGATAATTGCTTTGACTAATTCTCAAAGGTCAGCTGCAGGTTTGCCAACACTTAGATCGAACTCTAAACTGACTAATGCTGCTTATAACAAAGCGAACGATATGATTAATAAAAATTATTGGGCTCACTTTGGTCCAAATGGTGAAAGCCCATGGGGATTTATCGCTGGTGCAGGCTATGCTTATGTTCATGCCGGTGAAAATCTCGCTAAGGGGTTCTCATCTTCACAAGGTGTGGTAAACGGCTGGATGGCATCACCAACTCATAGGGCAAATATATTAAAATCAACTTATCAAGAAGTCGGTGTTGCTGTTGTTAACGGTACACTTCAAGGCCAGCAAACAACTTTAGTTGTACAGATGTTTGGTACACCACAATACGTTGCTCCACCTCCACCACCACCAACCCCAACTCCTGTGGCTCCACCCGCCAGTAATGGAACTGCAAATCCTGTATCACCACCAGCCAGTACAAATAATGGATCAGGATATACTGCGCCTGTTGTACAACCGAGTGCTCAACCTGTGTATGTAGCACCTGAACCAGTTGTAGACAAAGGTGAAATTAAAGCTATCAGTATCGAGGTACCATCTGCGGATCAGGTTTTTAATGATAGGGAAGTCGAGATAAGTGGTGAAGTTGAAGTTGTTGAGAAGATTGCTAAAGAGTATACGGTTGAGATCACAGAAGGTGAGACAAAACTAAGTTCAGTCAAATCTGAAGATACTGATTGGTCTTATCGTAACGAAGTAGGGTTTGATGATGGAAATCATAAAGTTTATGCATCTGTTGAGTATGGTGAAAATGAGTACCAAGATAGTGTTCAATTCAAAGTTGATACAAAAGGTCCTGATATCAATAGCGATTCTTTAATTGTTAACTTTGATAAAGATAACAAGTGGTGGGATATATCAGTTAACGTAGTTGACTTGTCTGATTTTGATATTGACCTAAAGTTGGATGATGATGCGAGCCTTCCATTTGCACTTGATGGTGAAAGTAAATATTCAACTAGAGTTAAAGAAGCAGATCTTACAGGGGTATCTTCAATTCAGATTGTTGCTACTGATCAGTACGGTAATGAAGAGATATTGGATGTATATGAGTACTTTGCTAAAAGTTTAGATCAATTTGAATTCAACGAGACTTTTGATCAAGCTGCAACTGCCTCTTTATCTGGGCTTGTCAGTTCCATAGGAGGCTTCAGAAACAATATAAATCTTGCATTTGCTTCATTTATCTTTCTGATGTTATTAATTCAAGTAATGTACCTAAACAAGCAAGATGAGCTAGGTAACCATGGAGGTTATCTTTACTCAAGTGCTGGATGGGGCTTGATGCTACTAGTAGCATTTGCAGTTCAAGGTCTAAGTGGAACAGTAATATAATCGTTATGAAAGAAATAATAAACAAATATCGACGTGAGTTTGTATATAGCGTTATGGTATTTGTTATTTTACAATTCATGCTTGTTAGAGAAGTATTCGTAAGTACTGAGAACTACTTACTTATCAGCTCGTTGGGATTAGCAGCTATGACTCTTTGGATCGCTAGTACATTTTTTAATTATTCAACGCACCGGGTTTCAAGGTTTAGTGATCTGGAAACAAAACTACAGCTTAGAGGCCGCATCTATCATTTATTTGTATTACCAATTATATTCTATATCTCACTTGCGTTTTATCTTTACCGTTTACCTGTTCATCTCACTGTACTTAGACAATTTACGATAATTATTTCTGTATTAAGTCTCTTTGCACTTTTTGTTAATATTAGAAGTACATACAGAAAGCTTTTTAAGATCGAAAAGTTAACTCATGTAATCTATAAATTTTTAGATATACTGATATTTTATTTTTTAATATCAGGTTTGATAAGTTATGACTTTGGCAGATTTATCGAGTTTCTAGCAATCGTTTTGGTTGGATTTATAATGTTTTATCATCAGCTTAACACACATCATTGGTTCGATCTGAGATCTCTATGGATTGTTGTACTGGCTAGTTTGATACTAGCAGGAGCGTACGAGCTATTCTATGTATTCAATACAATAACAAGACCGTTGATCATGACAAACTTCTTATATGTGATTATTAATCTTGGTGAGATATACCTGAGTGGTAATAGAAAATTTGAAGACTTCCTAACCCCAATACTCTTTTTTCTAATGTTTATGATGATCGTGATGGGGATATAGATGTTCACTTCTATTAATAATCTAATAATAAAAGTTGGAGGATCCCTACTGTACAATGAGGATCTTACTTTGAATCTAAATACGATTTCATTCCTGCAAAATAATCTTGATCGGCTTGCTTCAAAGCATAAACGTATTGTGCTTGTTTGTGGAGGAGGCTATTTGAGCCGATTCTATCAATCACAATTCGCTAAACTTGGGATAAGTGATGAGAAGGTTCACTTTGGAGGATTGATGACTAATATGTACAGCTCAGCCCTTGTCAGTTTATTGTTCAGCTCAGTAACTGAAGTTAGTTTACCTAATAATTCAAGAGATATTGATAAAGTTTTAAGGGATAGTAGCCAAAAGATTGTAATTACAGGTGGATATAAGGTGAGAGAAAGCTCTGATGGGATGTTACTACACGCTGCAGAAATTCTTGGAGAGAGTACAGTCTTCAAGCTATCAAAGATCGACATGATATACGATAAGAATCCTGAGCTTAATGTTGATGCTCTTGGGATATCTAGGATTACATGGATGCAGTTAGTGAGTCAGTTTGACATCGATCTGAGCAATCCAAAACACAATCCTGGAGCACACACTCCGATTGATCAAAAGGCAATAAGGCTTGGTTCACAAATGGGTGCAGATTTTTATCTTGGAGGAGGTAGAAATATAGTTAAAGATACCACTTTAGAAGAGATATTCCAAAGTGGCACATTAGTAACTAAAGATTAGTTGTAAATCTTCTCGATTTTGTATTTTTGGACTCCACCTGGAGTTTCGACTTCAACAGTTTCTCCTTTTTCTTTATTGATTAAAGCGCTGGCTATAGGCGACTTTTCAGAGATCTTTTGTTCAAGTGGGTTTGCTTCATGCTCACTCACTATATGGAATGTCATCTTTTTGTTCCCAACTTTTACATCAACTTTGTTGCCAGTTGTTACAGTAGATGTATCAGCATTTTCAATAATTTCGTAGTTCTCGAGAATAGCTTCGATCTCACCAATTCGTCTTTCATTGGACTCATGTGCTTCTAATGATAGCGTATAGCCATCGTTCTCACGTAGGTCACCTGCAGATTTCATCTCATTAATTGTTGCTTTCGTCACTCTTAGAGATTCGGTCATTTACTTCAGTCTGTAGCTTTTCCAAGCCTTCTTTGGTTAATTGTGTTTTCATAGTTAAATATTTATTATTTTAGTATCAAAAACGATATATTATCAATTTTTATGATAAAAGCAAGTTCAAAAAAATGCAAATATAAATTAACAGAAATTTTGCGGTATACTTTCGAGTGAGTAAATACTTTGCAATTGCTATTTTTATAATCTCTAAGATCGTTTATCTGTATGCGCTATTTACAGTTTTAATACTGATCTGGATAAGTACTTGGGAAACAATTGATATCTTCACTTTCGAACTTAATGATAATAGTTATACTGTCGAGAACCTAAAAAGAAAACCTGGAATAATTAAACATATATCGGAAGTTGGGTATTACTCGGGTCAAGCTTACTACGGAAATATCTTGTTAACTCCAAGTTACTTTGATGCGTTATCCGAAGATAAAGTGGATATTGGTATCTATAGTCATTTGATACATGAAAAGGCTCATGTTGAACAATTCAAAGAGAAAAACACAGCTATAGCTCTAATACGTTACACTATTGATAGTAATTATCAGTACAAGTTGGAATTAGAAGCTAAAGAGGCTGAAATAAAATTTTTGGTTGAGAATCAGGAAGAGATGCAAAAGATGTATGATGCAATAATAAAGGAGAATCCCGAAGCAAGTAAAGTATGGTCTGATCTTGATAGTTGGAGTCATGAAACTGTAACAGTCCTGGCTAATGGTCTATGTTCAACTAAGTATTATTCTCATGGAGTGTCTTGTGCACAAGCTGAGAAGGATTTGCTTGAATATTACGAGAGTATAAAATAGTAATTATGGCTGAACAATACTTTAATGAAGAGTTGAAAAAGTGGGGGAAGGAATTAACTATTCATGTTAGGGAAGAGTCAACTCACACTGCACAACAAGCAGCTGATGTTAACTGTGTCCCGGTATCAAATAT
>JAHDCA010000087.1 GCA_020630115.1 Candidatus Dojkabacteria bacterium
CCAACAAAACGCTCGTAATTTCCATTTTCATCAAAATCTTCAAAGTAAGAACGAATGTCTGTTTGCCCTTTTACTTTTTTACCTGTATGATCAAATCCCCAATATGACACGTAAGAATTACCCTCATTTAATAACTCATCTGCAGAAAACATATCTAATGAGAATATATTTGGATCATAACTATCGATATCTAAGAAATCATTTCCTCCTGCACCTTCGCTAATCATTCCGTTCTCATATAAGTATGTTCTTAAATTATAATCGAAGAAACTTTGCTGATCATCATTTTCTTGACCACCGTATTCACCATTATGCGTTGATGCATACCCTGTATTTAATGCAGGATGCTCTACGTAAGTCTGTCCATTTTGAGAATATTCAGCAGTAACGATTGACGTATCTAACTCCAAGATGTGGAAATTAGCTTTACCTCTCGCTAGTGTCCATAATCCCATAGGACCATTCCCACCACCAGAAGTAGTTGTTCCATTTGTCCAACCTCTATCATATCTTTGCTCGTATTCAAAACCTAACGATATAGAGTGATCACCGATATTTACAGCACCAGAACCAGTTGCTCTAATTTGATCGTTATCAATTTTACCAAAACCATTGTAAGGAGAACCAATATTACTCCAAATATTATAAACACTTGACGGACCTTGGCCGTTAAGCAATCCTTGGAATTGTTGAACTTGATCCATGTTTTGGATCCCCACTCCATTCTGATTAAATTGATCAAATATTAATGCCGTTTGTGATGCGAGCTGAGCATTTGCATCTGATGCTTCAAATGTAACTCCTCTTTCAGCACCATGAGTAGTATTTTGATGGTACTTATTATCATCAAAATTCATTTCAAATGTCTTTTCTCTCCTAGTTTCGAACTTCCCTACATATCCATAGTTAAACAAATCATACCCATGTTTAGGATCGTACGAATCTCTTTTCGTCTTACTATAATCAACCATTAAAGAGTAGTATGCACTTTTAATTTTAGAACTACTTCCTTCCGTATCATTCGTAAAACGCTGTGTTAATCGACCGAAGACTCTCCAGTCTAAATTTTTATAAACTCCGAAATTAGAGAAGTTAAATAAAGACCCTGTACGGCTATAATTACTCCCCCATGAATAGTTTATCGAACCACCAAAAGACAAGTTTACTGAAGGCCCCGTATTAACATCAATTTTACCTTGACCTGAGATACCACGACCTCGAGCATTCATTCTCCAATCAACTTGTTCAAAATCATCCTGACGTAAATAAAGAGCGGAATAATCAACATCCAAACCTCCATTCACTGTTGGAGTAAAAGTCAATGGCTGAGCCAATAACTCATCTCTTACATCTTTTTTGATTCTATAAGAACCATATGCAAAAGGACGACCATCTAAAACATCTCTATAATTAGCAGATACTAAGAACCCTAATCTTGGCTTTGTTTTACGACCCGTAGAATCTTTCTGCATCCATAACGGACCAGAGAACATTCCTTCAACCAGGTTGTATCCAAATTTATCTAATCCAAATACTTTTCCGTCATATCCATCAGGATCTGAACCGTTAATATAAAACCCTGAACTAACTGCTTCTATCGATCCAAAGTATTTCGCTGATGGACCTCTAGTTGTAACAGAGATAATACCACCCGTTGCATCACCATAATTCGCTGGTAAACCACCGGTAATTACCGTCACCTCCTCAATAGCAGACTTTGGAAGACTTGAAGACCCCCTCACCTTAATACCATCTATATAGAAGTATGTTGCATCCGAACGAGAACCTCTAACGCTAATTGCTCCAGATCCTTCAGATTGATTTACACCACCAACTGTACCTGCAACTCCAGCCGCTGAACGAACTGGAAGCCTTGCAATATCTTCTCTCGTAACAGTAGCACCAGAAGCTCCACCATCTCTATCGATCAAGGGAACCTTATAAGCAACTACTTTTACCTCTTCAATTTCTTGTACATCTTTCGCTTTAGCCAGCGTAAGATCATATAAGAAGGTAATCTTATCAGAGCTAACGATAACTCCAGTTAACGATTGAGGTTGATAACCTTCTCCTTCATTTCTCATTTCCAAGTCATAAGTACCAGCAGCAACTGAATTAATTTGGAAATTACCATCAAAATCGGTGTTCGCTCCTCCCTTAATTGTACCTTCCTTCTTTAAGATAACTTTACAGAATGGAATTGGTTGTTTAGAATCGGCATCCGAAACGGTACCTTTAATGGTACCCATACCTACTTGGGAAAAACCATAAGTCAATGTAAGCAAGACGCTTACCAACATTAAGATTAATTTTAGTAACATAAGTGCAGTTTGTTTATTTTACTTAAATGCTAATAGAAAGCGCGTAAATATACGGAAAAATCGTTTTCATTAACTGATTGTTAAAAAAAAATAAAATCTCATTTACTTAACTTTCATTAACAAATGTAGGAACTTCCTTTATATTATACACTTATGATTTTTTCAATTTCAGAATTAAATATACATGTCTATTTTTTTTAGTAAAATTGATCCCTTACAACTTAATACATGAAATACCCATTCGCATACGACAACCTAGTCGCAGATAAGTCAATCATTCACCTGGTTTCGTATGAGGAATTTAACCCTCTGGATTACACTCAATACCTAACCGAGAATGAGCAACAACGAATGATCAGTTTCAAAAGTATCTCAAGACGAATGGAATTTACTGCCACTCGCATTCTCAGGCACAAAGTAATCGGTTTCGAACAAATCCACTACAATAATAATGGGGCACCTTATATAAAAAACGAAGGATTCATTTCGATAAGCCACGGAAAACATCATGTTGGTATAGCCATAAATAAATCATACGCCATAGGACTAGACCTAGAATCACAACGTGAAAATATTCTTGATTTGAGGGGTAAATTTTTATCTGCAGAAGAAAAATCACGGTTCAACATTGACGACCCAAAAGAAGTAACAAAAATATGGTCTGCCAAAGAAGCACTGTACAAACTAGCTGGAAGAAAAAAAATCCACTTTAAATCTGAATTACTTCTGACCAAAGAAAACAACTCTGTGTTTCATGGCCATATTGTTAACCCGGATCATGACTTATTCGTAAAATTGAATAACTTTGAACACGACAATACGATAATAACCATAAACGTTAATAAAGTTGTTAAAAGGGACCGAAATATACGACCACATTAATCAGCGAACAGGACAAATTGCAAGTCTAATTGATCCTGAAAAATCAAATGATGAGACATTATTAATAGAACTTATTGATAAAGCAGAATTTGCAGGCGTTGATTATTTCTTTGTAGGAGGTAGCACCGTAACAAGAGACACATTCAAATTAGTTGTGTCTATAATTAGAAAACACAGCAGAATACCCGTTGTAATATTTCCAGGAGCCGCACATCAAATTTCGGAAGACGCAGATGCACTGCTCTATTTAAGTTTGATATCCGGAAGAAACCCGGATTACTTAATTGGCCATCATGTACTATCAGCAGACGAAGTATACGACATGGACATCGAAGTTATTCCAACAGCATATCTACTGATAGATGGAGGCAAACAATCTTCAGTTGCATATGTCAGTCAAACAACTCCCATCCCTGCGGATAAAGAAACGATAATTATCAACACCTCTAAAGCAGGCATCTTGCAAGGAAAAAAATTATTGTATCTAGATGCAGGAAGCGGAGCAGCTGA
>JAHDCA010000088.1 GCA_020630115.1 Candidatus Dojkabacteria bacterium
TATGTCTTCAAAGTCCTGCTCTTTAACATTGTTATACATTGCAAGGGCTATGTTCATCTGCCTCTTTATACCTATATAGTCAACAATAAGCCCCTTACCTTTACCTGTGAACTTACGATTTACCCTTGAGATTGTCTGGATAAGGTTATGCTTCTGTAGTGGTTTATCAATATACATCGTGTCTAGAAATGGCACATCAAAACCAGTCAGCCACATATCGACCACTATGGCGATCTTGAAGTAAGAGCTTTCTTGCTTGAACTGCTTATCTAGCATCTCTCTGTGAGCTTTATCTCCTAAGATGTTGTACATCTCTTCGGGATCATCTTTACCTCTTGTCATGATAAGTTGGACCTTTGCAAGAGGCATTACTTCATCATCGTTTTGCTTCTGTGAATCTTTCTCACAAGCTTCTGCGTAATCTTTAATCTGCGCCCATTCTGGTCTCAACTTTATAATCTGCTTATAAAATTCATATGCAATCGGCCTACTTGCACATACAAACATAGCTTTACCCTTAACTGTTGAGCCTTCATCGACTCTTGTCTCGTAATGATTTATAAAGTCCTTAGCTATAGCTTCAAGTCTATCTGGGTTACCAAGTATCATGTTGATACTTGAGCTTTCTCTTTTACTCTTCTCAAGGTGATGCTCATTAGCTCCTGCAAGCTCTGCATGTTTGTAGTAATCTTCTATCTGGCCTAGCAGGGAGCTATTAATACTCATCTTAGCCGCTCTTCCTTCGTATACAATTCGTACTGTTATATCATCTTCTACCGACTGCCCCATTGTATAAGAGTCAACAATATCTCCAAATACTTCAATGGTCTTATCAACTGGTGTCCCAGTAAATCCTACATAGGTAGCATTAGGTAGAGAATCGTGTAAGTGTTTTGCAAATCCAAACGACTTCTTAACCCCTTCTTCAGTTACCTTTAGCTTCTGATCAAGGTTGATCTGACTTCTATGTGCCTCATCTGAGATACATACAATATTTGATCGCTCGCTTAGTAGGTTAATATCTTCATTAAATTTATGAATAGTAGTCAGGAAAACTCCACCGCTACTTCTTCCTTCCAGTTTCTCTCCAAGATCAGAACGACTTGTAACAGTCTCAACGATCTGATCACCTAAATAGCCTTTAGCTTCAACGAATAACTCTGAAAGCTGTGTATCAAGATCTGTCCTATCAGTTATGATTACAATTGTAGGGCTTGCCATTTTTACGCTTTTCATAAGTAGTCGTGTTAGAAAGAGCATTGTATAACTCTTACCACAACCAGTTGTTCCAAAGTATGTTCCACCTTTACCATCACCATTAATATTATCTGGATGTTTACGGTGGTTGAGGATATTTCCAAATAGTTTGCGTGCTGCGTAGTACTGTGGGTATCGACATAGGATCTTCTTTTGATCACTAGACTTATCAGGGAAATATATGAAATTCTGGATAATATCTAACAGATTTTGTTGCTCGAACATCCCTTCAATCATTGTGTAGAGGGAATTAATACCCTCAGATTCTTTGGTAGAGTCTGCAGTCCTCTTCCAGGCATAGTAGAAGTCATACCCAGCAAATATCGTACCTGCTTTACTATTAACCCCATCGCTAATTACACAGAATGCATTGTATTTAAAAAGTTCAGGGATATTTCGCTTGTAGCGAACTGTTAGTTGTTCGTAGGCATTATAGATTGTAGCTTCTTCTCTAACTGCACTTTTAAATTCAAAAACAACTAATGGTATTCCGTTAATATATATAATTGCATCTGGTATACGCTTATGAGACCCTACAATCTCCATCTGATTAACTATTTTAAAATCGTTATTTGCAAGATTGTCGTAATCAATTAGCTGTATATGTAGATCTTTCTGCTTCGCATCTTCTCGCTTAATGATAAAACCATCTGCGACCCATTTCATAATCTTCTTATTAGAGTCATAAAGATCGGCACTAGAGAGGTGGTCTAGCTTGTTGATGATTGACTCAATCTCTGAGTCTGTGACGTTGTCTGAGGAGTAGCGGTGCGAGAGGTATTGGCGAAGATCATTTTTTAAAAGTACTTCTTCTGAGCTTCTTGGAAGCTTATCGCCTTTTAAGTGGGTGTAGCTTTGTTGGGAGATGAGGGTGATGATTGCGTTTTCTAGTTTTTGTTCGTTGTAGGTCATGGTACTTATTGTTTAGACGTAAAGTTGGATACGATATCTGGTACTTTTTCGAATAATTTATCATAATCTTTTCTATCAATACTTTTTCTTGATCTAATCGGATCTTGAAGTATTTCTTTGAGAACACTTTGAATATACAATAGATATGCGTTCTCTCCATTATTTGGTCCTTTCTGATTAAGGAATTGACTAGAAAATCCAACAAGCGAACGAGTTAATACTTTCTTATATCTGTAATCTTCGATTAAATTTTTCTGTCTAATAAACTGTTGACCTGAGAATGTAGCCATAGATAAAAGAATTGTTAGTAAAAGAAATCTACCGATTGAATTAAATTCATTCTGAGGTAAATATTCTGTTTGAATATTGTCATAAAAGATTGCCATGATAAAGAGAATAAGCTCAGGTACAAGCAAGAAAATGCCCAGCATTACTGCTAAAATAGAAAATGAGAATGTAAGTACAACCCATGGTACTGTTTTCCATCTATTCTTTGCATCAATGTAAGCATTATCGAATTCACTACTTATAGATTGTGTCGTCGTAACCCCTAAGGCTTCATTTGATTTTAAGATTAGCTCATCTGCATTATCTAAAAGATCATTTAATGTCTGTTGATGATCCTCCCATTCTTGGGAGTCTGTAATTAAAGAAGAATATATTGCTTTTACTGTTTTTAAATTAGATATACTCTCTGTCTTGATATCTTCTATCTTCTTAAGACTCTCTTGAGATGATTTTACTCTTGTTAGTAATTCCTCTGCATGCTTATCCAGTTCTAACATTCTCTTTAGTTTTTCTTCATTGTCATTCAAGAAATTTCTTATCTCAATTATATTGGAATCTAACTCGGACTTTTTAGAATTTAATTCATCAATACTCTTAACTAATTCAGATGTTTTTTCATTCTTACTGAAAGTATATATGCCTATACCTCGCAATAAGGGTCTGTATTGTTCTATTTTAGTTATAATTTGAGGGTAATTATGACTTTGAAGTAATTGATTTAATTGCCTAAGTTGATTGAAAATTTGCTGCCTTTCACTTAATGTCGATTGATTAAAAAATATCTTATGAGCATTAGTAATGTATTTTAAGTTATCGTATAGACTCTGTAGCGCTATAAAGATATCTTCTAGTGTGTATTCCCCAAATATAGTATCCGTAGGATTCTTTAAATCTAATTCTCTACTTTTAAATTCTTGCAATCGTTCAGATAGAACTTGAAGTTCAGTTTGTATATTTTCTATTGAGGCTTTCATATCACGATTTTACCATACTAGTTAAATCAATCTTGCCAGTTACCAATGGATATAAACTTGCTTCTCTTATCTTCATTAAAAATGCGGATTCATTTCGAATTTGTTGTAAACCTTTATTAAATGATCCTGTTAAAACTTTGAATTCATTTCTTAATCGAGTATTTGGCAGTATGATGCGTAAAAACTTCATTGTATTTCCAGACACTTCCTTAAAAGTTGAACCAGAAGCGACCGACTTTATATCTCCAATATTTGATTTCAAGAAAT
>JAHDCA010000089.1 GCA_020630115.1 Candidatus Dojkabacteria bacterium
TAATAATGATGTTCAGTATAGATTTATCTCTGATGAGAAAGCTTTGGAGACTCAGGTGGATGATCTAGTACAAGTAATTAAACAAAGAAGTGAGTTAGAGAGAAAACCTGGATGGTTGAAATTGCCTTTAATGGTTGGAGCAAATCTCGAGCAGGTTGAGAAAGGTATAGCATATGAAAGCGATATAGTTTTTGGTACAAATAATGAGTTTGGATTTGATTATCTAAGAGATAATATGGCGTATAACTTGAGTGAAAGAAATCAGGGTCGACTTTTCTATAGTTTAATCGATGAGGCTGATTCGATATTGATCGATGAGGCTAGGACACCTTTGATTATATCTCGAGGTGGTGATGATTCTAACTCACTTTATCAAGATTTTGCTAAAGTCGTTAGACAACTAAACCCAGATGAGCATTACACAGTAGATGAAAAAGCTCACAGTGTTTCTATAAATGATGAAGGAATTGATCGTCTTGAAGGTATACTTAAGGTTGAGAATGTGTATGAACAACCAGAATTTGCTTATCACCTTGATAATGCTCTTAAAGCAAAAGAACTTTATGTTAGAGATGATGAATATATTGTCGATAATTCTAGTGTTGTAATCGTGGATGAGTTTACAGGGCGACCAATGCCTGGGAGAAGATTCTCTGAAGGTTTGCATCAAGCAATCGAAGCTAAAGAAGGAGTTGAGGTTCGTCGTGAGTCAAAGACTCTTGCGACAGTAACATTACAGAATTACTTTAGGCTATATGACTTTAAAGCGGGTATGACTGGTACTGCAATAACTGAGGCAACTGAGTTCGCAGATATATATGATCTTGATACTTTAGTAATTCCAACTAATAAGCCAGTGATCCGAAAAGATGATACTGATGTTGTTTATAGAACTGCAATGGGTAAGTTCAATGCAATTGTTCAAGATATTAAAGAACATAATGAGAAAGGTCAGCCAGTACTTGTTGGTACAACATCCGTAGAGAAGTCTGAGTTGATCGCTAAGCTACTCAAGCAAGAAGGGGTTAAGCATACGGTTCTTAATGCTAAGAACCATGAAAAAGAAGCTACAATTGTCAAAGATGCAGGTAAGCTTGGCGCAGTAACTATTGCTACTAATATGGCAGGTCGTGGTACAGACATTGCATTAAGTGACGAAGTTAAAGCACTTGGGGGACTTTATGTGATTGGTTCTGAAAGGCATGAATCAAGAAGGATAGATAATCAGTTGAGAGGAAGGTCTGGTAGGCAAGGTGATAATGGTAGGTCAAAGTTTTTTGTCTCCTTTGAAGACGACCTGATGAGGTTGTTTGGCGGAGATCGTATGGCTGGTGTGATGGGTTCTGTTGGGCTCGATGATACAACGCCGATCTCAATAGGAGTTCTTGGTAAAACAATCGAAAATGCTCAAAAGAGAGTAGAGAATATGAACTTTGACATTCGAAAAAATTTGGTTGAGTATGATGATGTGCTGAATCAACAAAGAGAGATTATCTACGCTTACAGAAAGACACTTTTAACAGCTTATGAAGCAGACTATGAAGAAGTAGATTACAATGCAATGAAGGTTCATGCAATTGAGGAAGTGTTAGATGAGTTAAATGCATTTAGTATGATCGATGATAATTCGAATGGACTTCTCACAGATAATCCTTTGATAGTATTTGCTCTTAAGCAAGTAATTGCTAGGGTGAATCTCCTTATTGATACTAAATTGGCAGATGACCTTAAGATCGATAATAAGGAAGAGAGAATTTTGGCGAAAGAATTAGTGGCAATCGTTGGAGGAGACAATCTTGACGCCGGAGCCAAAGAGTTGGGATCGGAAAGCTATGAGAAGTATATGAAGGATACATATGAGTTATCTAAGATCTCAGATGTTGAGTACAGACTCAAGGAATTAGTATATAGAGCTGCGTTGATTCACTTTGCAAAATTTAAAGTTAAAGAGATTAATGAGATTATAAAAGTTCTTAATCTTCAGATGGTTGATCAACATTGGATGGATCATTTGAACTATATGGGTGATCTTAGAGAGGGTATCAGTATGCAGAGCATAGCTCAAAGAAACCCACTTGTAGAATATAAAAATGAAGGGTTTGCCCTATTTGATAAACTTTTTGCTCAAGTCCAAGAGAAATTTGTTTTTAGTATCTTTAAGGTTTCTAAAGTACAAAGGCAACAAAGAAAAACTCAAGAGCTAAAAAAAGACTCATCAAGTTCTAAGCTTCAAAAAGAAGCTGATAAGTCAAAGAAACAAGTTACAGTTGTGAATAGCCAAAAAAAGTTGGGACGAAATGATCCTTGTCATTGTGGAAGTGGTAAAAAGTACAAAAAGTGCCACGGGAAGAACGCATAAATACTTTGCTTAAAGTGTTTATTCACACTTTGGTTATAGGACTGACGTATAGTAAGTGGTCTATAAGGCTTTGACATAATTATATGCCTATATTATTCTGGATAAGATATGGCTGCCCAAGATAAAATTCAAGTAATAGTACTCAAATCCAAAGATGGAAACAAGATTTATATGCTTGCTCCTTTAGGATACTCCTTCAGCGAAGTTATAGATAAGGAAGGTGATCAGGCCATTCAATTTCAAGAATTACTTCAAGACTTTCCTGAGCAAAGAACTGTAAAGAACAAAATTATTGGTGATAAGCAAGAAGATCCGGAAGTTGAAGTGATCGAAAAGGTAGTTGAAGATGAAGAAGCTCCCATTGCTAAGAAAGTCCCAGTAGAGAAGCGAGATATAAAGGTTGAAGGGATGCTTCAAGCAACAGAGAAGATAGTTGATGAAGAAACAATAGAAGAGAAGAAGAAAAAACTTGATCCTGAACTTGCAAAGGCTCTGGAAAGTGAAGAAGAGATAGAAATATTCTCAGAAGGCGGTTTGGATGAGCTCTTCCCAGATGGTGATGATGAAGAAAATCAGCAATTTGGAAGTGTAAGTAGTTCAATGGGGATCGAAGAGATGCTTGCTGTTTTAGATAGTGATGATGAGGAGGGGGACCTTTCCGAATTTGGTGATCTCTTTGGTGACACCGGTGAAGGGATGCCAGAACTTTAAGGTGCGGCTAAAAGCTTTGATGTTACATATGTGATATATTCGATTCTAGAATCTGGATTATTTTCTAATTGATTGAAGTATATGAAAGTTGCAATTGTTACAGACCCTATGTCTAGCCCAGGTGGCTCAGATAGGATGCTTATAAATATTATAGAATCTCTTGAAAAAGAGTTCTCACCTCAGATTGATATTTATACAAATTATTTTGATAGTTCTAAGTACCAAAATGAATGGGAAATCAAAGCTCATGTTAAGAGTTTTATTCCGGAATTTATAAAGCCTAAAGTTGCTAAATACTTTCTAAAGGTTATTCAGTTTTTTTGTTTGCCAAACCTTTTTTTCGTAATAATCTGCTGAGCATAATTTGACTATAACACGTAAAACTTGTTGTTTTGTTCAATATCAAATGATTTACCGAATTCCAGAAAACAATTATTGCATTTTAGTTTATTTAAAGTATTGGTTTATAATTTTGGACGGTTGTGCTATTTTCTGCACAAATTAGTGTTTGCGCGCGAATTTAAAACATTTTTATTGACAGCGGCATTTGAAACACATTTGCCGTATAAAAAACTGCTATAGATTTTAGAGGAAAACTTATGCAT
>JAHDCA010000090.1 GCA_020630115.1 Candidatus Dojkabacteria bacterium
GTTGCAGTAGATAAAAAATCAGGTCAAGTAATTGGATGGTCAAACGCCGATGCACCAAAAGGAACCCAAACTAGGGCAGGTATATATTTACTAAAACAATATCATCGCAGGGGTATTGGGAAAGAGCTTTACTCTCGTTCACTAAACTTTATTATAGAGAGTCAATCAGAAGTAACCCATGTTAACATCTCAGCTGCACATAATAACCAAGGAGCAAAAAGGTTTTATGAAAGCTTCGGATTTAAAGCTACAGGTACTCAAAGTACTCATACTGTATTTGGGGAAGTATCACTACTAGCTGATGACTACATACTTGATATAGAGGAGTATAAAAATAAATTAAAAAAAGAATTTTAGTATCATGATAAAAATAAAAAACTTAAACAAAACATACAAAGTACAGAAAAACTTTGGCCTTAAAGGTTTATTCAACCGCGAATACACTGAGGTCCAAGCGATCAAAGATCTAAGCCTAGAGATCAAGAAAGGTGAGTTCATAGCACTACTTGGTCCTAATGGTGCGGGTAAGAGTACACTTATCAAGATGATGATCGGTGTACTTGCTCCATCATCTGGTACGATCAAAACTCTTGGCAAAACACCGATTGATCACCGTAAGACAATTATCAAAGATATAGGCCTTGTTTTTGGACAGAGAAATAGAATTTGGCCTGATCTTAAGGTGATAGAGTCATTTAAACTCATGAAAGCAATCTACAGGGTCGAAGACACTGAAGAACAGATTGAATTTGAGCGCCACATCATCAAAACTCTTGAGATAGAAGACTTACTTGATAGACAGGCTAAGAAACTATCTCTAGGTCAAAAAATGAGATGCGAGCTTGCAAATACATTGATATATAGACCTAAGCTTCTACTTCTTGATGAGCCTACGATTGGCCTTGATGTTGTTTCCAAGCAAAATATCCGCAAACTCCTTAGAGAGCTACATCAAGAAGGTATTACAATAATCTTAACTAGTCATGATTCAGCTGATATCTTAAACCTTGTTGATAGAGTTGTGATAATCCATCATGGCAGAACCTTTATCGACCAACCGATTAAAGATTTTATGCGTCTTAACGATACAGTTGAGATTGAAATTCTTTTTGGAGAGAATATTAAAAAATCACAATTAGAAGAATTCGAGGAAATAATTAAGATCCAAAAGCTCCACCGTAAGTCCTACGAGATTGAAGTCAAAGGTTCTAAGAAGAAGTCACTTCTAAAGAAGCTTATAAACGAATTCGAAATCGATGACTTACATATCAAGACTAAAGACTTAGATGATCTATTAATGGAGATATATAAGGATGATGAGGGAGAAAAAAAGTAAAGTATAAGAATCTTGAATTTATGATTAACATACAACAACTAAAAGCAGAAATTGGATTCTTCATCATAGGTATTAAACGTGGTCTTCTATACTTTTATCAACTTATTCTCGAAATGATTGAATATGCGATTAGAATTATCTTAGGTATAACAACTGGTTACGGTATGCTTGTTACTCAACTAATTGAACAACAGCAGTTTTACTATTATGTATGGGCAATAGTCGCAGGACAAGTTGCATTCTCAGTTACTTCAATAAAATCCCGCTACGAGATAGAGGAACATATCAGGACAGGACAGATCTATACGGAGCTTCTCAACCCCGTTAATTACATTCACAAAATATTTTTTAGTCATCTTGGCGAGAATTTCATCAAGGCACTACTTCTTTTAACTTTTGTGATTCCTGCATTAATAACTTTCGCTCCTTTAAAGCTTAATATATTTATATTTATACCCTTATTCTTAATTTGTATGATTGGTAATGCGTTTCTGAATATCGCGATCGGCGTTCTAGCTTTTGTGATGGAAGACTCAACTGCAATGAATATAATTACATCCAGAATCCAGTTAATCTTAGGCAATCAGATTGTTCCAATTGCTTTCATGCCATTAATTGTTCAGGATTTCGCGAAATTCACTCCATTTTATCTATTCCTTGGTGGTCCGCTGGATGCATCGACAGGTACTGGAGAAACAATATTTATAATTTGTGGAATCATTGTTAATATTCTTGTTCTTTACGCATTTTCAAACTTTGTTATTTTTAGATTAAATAAGCACATGATCGCTAATGGATAATCTATTAAGAATCACAAGAGTAATAATTATATCTGAGGTTAAGAGAGTGCTCAGTTACAAAGCTTCAACACTTATCTCGATAACTTTATCAATTCTATCTACGGGTACATTTTTCTGTATCTGGTGGCTACTATATAAAAAGTTTGGTGAGATTAACGGGTATACGTTCGAAGACATATGTCTTATGCTTGGAGTTATCTGGTGCGTTTTAGGATTCGTAAATTCATTTTTAGGAGGTATCAGCAAAGCTCCTGATTACATCCAACGAGGCAACTTTATAGAGCTTCAGTTATTCCCTTATCCTTCATTTTTACTACTTAGTCTTAAGGGCTTCAGGGTATCTAGCTTTACCGATTTCTTACTTGGCTCGCTTGGTATTACTTATTACATAGTCGTTGCTGGTGATATTAACCCAATACTGATTCTAGCTATGATTTTATTCACAGGCATTGGTGTTTACGGTTTCTATCTTCTAATGGGTGCTGTTTCATTGTTCTTCCCAAGAGCTGGGCATGGGTTCATGAGAATCTTTGGAGGAATTCTTATAGGTCCAAGCTTCTATGCATACGGGAACTTCCCAAGACCGCTAAAAATACTGTTATGGATTACAACCACTATACCAATTATGATATTACCGATCGAGGTAATAAGAGGAACTTTTGATGCAAGCTTACTTCCACTTGGATGGATAATAAGCTGTCTTATTCTATACTTGGCAATATTCACATGGCAAAAAGCAGAGAGAAGAATCGAAAGCGGAAGCTTCTAGATTTAAATTATATTTAACTATGATACAAATTAAACAATTAAAAGCAGAAATTGGATTCTTCATCATAGGATTCAAAAGGGGAATGGTCTATATCAATCAGATATTTCTGGATCTTTTTCGATACGTATTTAGAACTGTATTGGGACTTACTACTGGTTATGGAATGCTTGCTTCAGATTTGATATCACAAGAGCAGTTTCATTATTTTGTCTGGGCAATCGTAACTGGACAGATCGCATATGCTGTAACATCAATGACTGCGAGATATGAAATAGAGCAACATATCAAGTCTGGACAGATTTATTCAGAATTATTAAATCCGATTAACTATATTCACAAAATATTCTTTAGCCATCTTGGCGAGAACTCGGTCAAAGGGTTATTGCTACTAGTTATTGCTTTACCATCCCTAATGACTATTGTACCTATCGAGATTAACATTCTAATATTCTTACCATTATTCCTAATATGTATGATCGGAAATGCTTTGTTTCATATAGCGAATGGCGTAGTTGCATTCCTTATGGAAGATACTACTGCAGTATATATTCTGATCTCAAGAGCTAAACTTATCCTTGGTAATCAAATCGTACCAGTAGCATTCATGCCTATTGCAGTTCAAGAATTTGCAAAATACACACCTTTCTATTTATTTCTAGGAGGCCCACTCGATGCATCCACTAATTCTGAAATGACAACTTTTATAATCGTAGCAACGATAATAAATATAATAATTTTTTATGCATTCTCAAATTTTATAATTTATAGAT
>JAHDCA010000091.1:0-1237 GCA_020630115.1 Candidatus Dojkabacteria bacterium
TTAACTCCTTGTAGGACTAGAGTATTATTTAATTCTAGTCCTACGCAAGGTCTTTATATTCTTCTTAAATAGAAAATAAAAAGAAGATCTGTGTTGCTATCGCTATTCATTTTATACTTTTTGGTGTCTACACCGAAAAGTCGACAATCGAAATAATATATGATTATCCTTTAGCTTATAAATGAGATATATTGGGGATATACTTTTTTTATAGTATGGGTAATATTAAAAACCCTAAATTTCACAAATCATTCAATAAAGTTATTATTCTTGGCCCTTCTGGGTCAGGTAAAAGTTCGATAATAAGAAAGCTCTCTAAAGAAAATCTTTTCAAGAGGAATATTGATGTCGATGAAGAGATCGTTAAACTGAATAATAACAAATGGCCTGAGAGCGAAGCTGAAATTGATATGTACATGAGCACTATAAATGGTGATATTCTATTGATGGACGAAGTCCTATTCGTGACTTCTTGGTTAGAATTAGAAGATATGAAGGCTTTCGTACAAAATGAATTTATTATCATTGAATTATATGTTAGCTACGAAATACTCTATGAACGTAAACTCAAAAGAGATGGTAGGGTTGAGAAAAGATTCAAAAAGAATTTTGAAACCTATATGGATATCATTGAACAAGCCAAAGCTTTAGGTCTTGTTTCTTACTTAGTTAATGGAATGCAAGACTTGGACTTAGTTTATAGAGATATTGAAGTAGTCGTTGAAAGGTAGAGTATCAAGATAACTCCTTTGGAACTCTCATTATCTTCTCCATAGCTTTTCCTTTTGATACTTCATCAACTAATTTATCGAGGTATCTTATTTCTTGCATGCGACCTGGCTTGAGATCTTGAACTTTAATTCCACAAATTGAACCTGTTATCAGATGTCTATTTGGATTAAGCTTGGGAGAGTTATCGATAAAGTCCCCTAAAGTAACCTCGTCAATAATTGCTTTGTCTAGCTGTGCTTGTGAGTAACCAGTTAGCCATAATATAACTTGATCAACCATCTCTTTGGTCTGCCCTTTTTTTTCTGCTTTTGTAATGTAGTGTGGATAGATACCACTAAAAGTTGTCTTAAATACTGGGTGATCATTGCTTAGATTCATAGCGTTGTAATTAGATTATTTTTAATTATAGCAGTAAAAACATACTCGCTAATAAGGGTGAAAATATTGTTATAATAAGTAAATATGAATGGAACTCTGATAAATGCCGTTGCAGTTATTTTAGGTG
>JAHDCA010000091.1:1337-3670 GCA_020630115.1 Candidatus Dojkabacteria bacterium
TAATAAGTAAATATGAATGGAACTCTGATAAATGCCGTTGCAGTTATTTTAGGTGGATCGATTGGTTTATTGGTTCATAAGAACTTACCAAGATCCCTTGTAAAGATCGCCTTCCAGGGAATTGGACTTTTTACACTATTTCTTGGATTCCTAATGGCCTCGGAAGCTAGTAACTTTGTAATAATGATATTCAGTATTGTCATCGGAGGGGTAATAGGTGAATTGATAAAGCTTGATGAATTGCTCGATAGATCAGGTGAACTAATAAAAACTCGCTTAGGTTCAAGGGAGGATAAATTCGTTGATGGGTTCGTGACATCAACTTTACTTTTCTGTGTTGGATCCATGTCTATATTGGGGGCGATAGAGGAAGGTCTTGGTGGTGAACCGAACTTGTTACTTGCAAAATCTTTGCTTGACGGGCTTTCGTCGATAGCGCTAGCCTCATCTATGGGTGTTGGTGTATTAGTCTCAGTTGTACCAATGATCATTTATCAGGGTGGTATAAGTATCTTTGCGGGTTGGGTAGATTCATTCTTAACTGAGATAATGATCTCGGAGATGACAGGTGTTGGGGGACTTTTACTTATTGGATTAGGGTTAACTCTTTTAGAAATCAAGAAAATTAAAGTAATAAATATGCTTCCAAGCTTATTCATAGCCTTGCTGTTGGCATACTTCTTTAGTTGATTGTTAGGGATTCTTTTGATTAGCCAGCTACTTGGTAGCTCAATGGCAAGTTTTAGGTATATAATTGAAACATGAAAATCATCTGTATAGGAGATAGTATCACTTTTGGTTGTTGGGATGAGCAAGGTGGATGGGTTGGTAGACTCAAGAAATATACTCAGAAATTGAATATGTCTTCGGATTCATATAAGGATGTATTTAGATTGATAGTTTATAATTATGATTGAAGGCGAAGCGATCGTTAGATAATTTGATTATTGAATTATGGCAAGAGATATTTACTACTATATCGATATAAACCTTAAGACACATAAAATAGTTGATTGGGGGACATCTAAGACTGCAAATTTAACAGGCAATACACTTGATGAAAATGTTCATAGGATGTTTCTAACACCAGGACAATATAATAAAATGGTTAATAAGTTTAGTAAAACAACGAAGTGAAACTATTTCTTACATCTGCAGGATATTCAAATGATTTCTTAAAAGATGAATTTGTGAATTTTGTTGGCAAAGAACCATCAGATACAAAGATTGCAGTTATTAATTCTGCTGCAATTATAGTTCCTGAAGGTAAAGACTGGCACATTGATACTTACCGTGAATTCAATGAGATGGGCTTTTATGATATCGATATGCTTGATCTTGGGAATCCCGATATTGATTGGTTAAGTAGGCTAGAGGTTGTGGATGTTGTCTACCTAAGTGGGGGTAACTCTTATTACTTACTACATGTAATAAAGAAGAGCGGCTTTGATAAGTGGGTTAAAACTAATAAAGATAGGTTTATATTCTCTGGTTCAAGTGCAGGTACTTTGGTGTTTACTCCAAATATTAATACGGCAGGTTTAGGCAATGCAGACAAAAATGAAATTGGTTTAGATGATTTAGAAGGACTTGGGTTGTTAGATTTTGAAATCGGAGTTCATATCAATGATGCTAATGATGCAATTGAATATAAAAGTTATGCCCAGAGTTGTAATAGAAGAGTTGAATTGTTGAATGATAAATCGGCTGTTGTAGTTTCGGATAGGGAGGTTCAAATAATCTCGGATTGAATAAATATTAACTAGCTAGAATCTAAATCTCAACAACAGTCCAAACAAAACTAGTCGGCTTAGGGATTGAATTAATATCGAAATCGTAATTAATGATATCCAGGATATCTGACTGATTATATTGTCGACATAGTAAATACTTTTCACTCTTGGAAGGTCTGCATCTCTCGATAGACTTATCCTTGTTTTGTATGAATTTTACATCGATTAATGATCCTACCTCACAATCGTCATCACTTCTTTTGCATACCTTAGAAAGTTGAAGCTGGTACATAGATCTCCCAGCTTCATCTAAAGATGCATATGCTGATGAGTGGAAGAAGTCCCAACTAGTATTTGAATCGAAAGAGCCAATGTCAATAGTGAATTTATCTTCATTGGATATCACAACATCTTTACCATCTATGTTTAGAATGCCAACGCTAGGAAGAGAGTAGTCGCTGTCTTGAATTTCGATGAAGCTAGGTAGAGTAGGGTTCATTAGCTCAGATATTGCTGCATAATTACCATAAGTTACAAAGTTATCTGGAGTATTTAATGACAGTAACAGAATTAGTAAAATCTTCAATGATATAGAGGAAC
>JAHDCA010000006.1 GCA_020630115.1 Candidatus Dojkabacteria bacterium
TTTTTTAGCCATAACTAGGCGTTATTTTAATATATTATCGTCCTTGGGGCAAGGGTTATTCAATGTAATTTGTTTTTTACAACCCATAAATTATTCATGGCTCTTAACACCCTGCACTACACCAATCGCACCAAGTGTGATTATAGTTATTGAGCCACCTCTTGTAAAAAGTGGCAAAGCAACCCCCGTTACGGGGAGTATCCCAACATTGGTTCCAATACTTCCAAATAGTTCTATCACTAGCTTAACTGAGATTCCGATACAAAGTGTATAGCCAATAGTGTTCGAGCGATTTTGAACTGCTATATATACTATCTGCCCAATCAAGAAAAAGTAACTAAGAATAAGTCCAACCCCACCGATAAGTCCAAATTGTTCAACAAAAGAAGCGTATACAAAGTCTGTATCCGAGTCTGGTAATAATCTTAATCGACTCTGAGTGCCGTAACCGAAACCTCTACCTAAGATATCGCCATTTTTAATAGCGATTTGTGAGTGCTGGATCTGAAAGTTTTGATTCTCGATATTGTCATCACCAAGGCTTTCAGGATTAATAACAGCAAGTACCCTCCTGCGCTGATAGTCACGGAAGACATCCTCGTTATTTGTATTTTGAGAAAGTAGAAAGCCAGTAGCGAGAGAACCAACAAGTATCGTTGTAAGTAACACTCTATGACCAATCTGCGAATAAATCAAAAATACAAACAAAACCGCAACCACACATGCAACCACTATACCAAGTGAGACATTAGGTAAATAAAAATCTGCATCTTCACCAAAGATCATTAACATAGAAGTAATGCCACCCAGGACCAGAACGATCATAGACAAATTACGGTAGAGGTTGCGGGTGACTAGAAAAATTGTAGAAATGCTAATAAGAACGATAACGATCATCATACTGAGATGACTCTCGAGAAGCAGAAAGAACATCACTCCACATATAAAAAATGAGTAAATAAACAGTACTAAGTCCTCACTGAACCTATCCCTCATACTTAGTAAACCAGCCAGGACAAGTATCGAACCCAGCTTAACAAATTCTGAAGGCTGAATCGTAAATGAACCTCCAACCCTTATCCACCTCACAGCTTCTTGGCCTGATGGTCCAACACCGATCAACTCAACCAAACCAAGACCGACAAAGCATCCTGCAACTATTAATAAGATAACTTGTGGATGCTTAAGGTATGAATAATCAATTCTCGCACATATGTAGTATCCGATAAAACCAATCACTAAAAATATTAACTGGTTGTTAACGATACTCAGGTCGTCTAAACCGATCTGTTGTGAAAGGAGATTGACGACCCCAAAGACTGATATTATCAGGGTCGTCAAAAACAATTTTATATCCCAATTCTTAATCACTTCAGCATTAATTTTACTACACCGAATGTAGTTTTAGCATCAGTTGATTTTTCATCCTCTAGCTCCTCGATGAATTCAAGCCTTAAAGTTGTGGTTGTGTAGATTTCTTCACTCCGAGAGTCTAAGTAATCTTTCAACTGCGTATCGTTCACACAAAGCTGAACAGTTGATTCTTCACCTACCTCAAGACCATTTTTAGCTCTCAATGATTGCAATGCCCTCACTACTTCATTCTCAGCACCTTCAAGTATCAATTCGGGTGTAAGTTCTAGATCAAGAACGATCTCCTGCTCCTGTGATTTATCTACAACTACAGATTTAGCGTTAAGTTCTTCCTTTAAGATCTCAAGCGATCCTTCTGTGAGAGATTCATCATTAACTGTAACTTTAGCAATCGGTTGTCTAAGCTTTATTTGATTATCAACCCTTTGCTTCAAACCTTTAGAGCTCAGCATCTGTAGATCTCGCATCGCCTTAAGCAGATCTTCATCATAGCCAGTCACCTCAGGATAGTCACATAGGTGGACTGACTCGGGTTGCCCTTCGAGTACATCTACTACAAGATTTTGATAGATCTCTTCAGTAAGAAATGCCATCTGCGGTGCAAAGGTCTTTATAACTTGGATAAGTGCAGCATAAAGATTTTGCATCGCGTTAACATCGCCAGCTGCAAATCGATCCCTAGATCTTCGTATATACCAAGTTGAGATACCCTCAAGTGTTGGTTGAATCAGCCTTGTAGCCTGTGGTAATTCATAAGCAGTCATATGCTTATCGTAATCAACTGTAGCCTTATTAACAAAGCTCTCCAGCCACCTATCTAATTCTGTCTCACCTGTGAATTTAGCATCAGTTGGAGTCCAATCAAACTGCTCTGCATACATGGTCAGGTATCTGTATGTATTCCATAATGGGATCATAACAGTCTTGACCTGCTCATTTAGCTCATCATCTGACCAATTCATATCACCTCCGGCAAATATTGGACAACTCATGAAGTAAAGCCTGACCGCCTCACCACCGATTGTTTCAAGTACTTCCTTAGGGTCAGGATAGTTCCCATAGGTTTTTGACATCTTCCTCCCATCGTTACCTGCCAACGTTCCATGGCAAAGCACATTCTTAAATGCTGGCCGGTCAAAGATCATTGTAGAGATCCTATGTAGAACATTAAACCAAGCCCTTATCTGCCCAGTATACTCAACTATGAAGTCTGCTGGAGCGAATTTCTCAAAGCTTTCTTTATTTCTAAATGGATAACCGTACTCCGCAAATGGAACCGAACCAGAATCCATCCATACATCAAGAACTTCTGGAACCCTCTTGAATTCCTTACCATCTTTAATCAAAACGATCTTATCCATAAAGTCCCTATGTAATGATACTTCTACCCCATCCATCGTATATTTACTTGGTTCATCAGCATTCTCTGATTCAACCTTCACAAGCTGGTCAGTGTACTCCATCATCTCATCAAAACTTCCAACTACTAATTGTGCACCGTCTTCTGATACCCATAAAGGCATTATTGTCGCCCAGTAACGATTTCTGGAAATTCCCCAGTCAGGTGCAGTCTCAATTGTGTGTGCGAACCTTCCTTCTTTGAAGTGACTTGGTACCCAGTTAACCTCTTGATTATGCTTATGCATAGCTTCCTTCTGACTTTGGATGTCTATAAAGTACGAGTCCTGAGCCATATAGATTAGTGGATTATCTCCCCTGTAATACGGAAGTCTGTGCTTGTATTTCTTCGACCGATATAGATTACCCATTCCCGCCATCTGCTTGGTTAAATCAACACATGCATCTCTGAGGTATGCCCCTTTAAAGTCCCCTACAATGAGGTTACCTTCCGCGTCGATATCACTATGGAAGCTTAAACCTTTATCTTTACCAAAGTTAAAGTCAACCTCACCAAATGCAGGAGCTATGTGCAAAATACCTGATCCATCACTATCCGATACTTCATCGAAAGAGTAAACCTTATAGTCGTTCTCAGTCTTTTCTTGCACAAAATAATCATAAACAGGCTTGTAATCAAGCTGATCAAATTCAGAGCCTTTCATCGTCTTAAGAATTTTATGACCTCTAACTTGATTTTTACCATCCATGCCAAGTGCATCTTCAAGCAAATCTTTCGCAAATACCAAAGCCTGATCTTCAAAGACCTCAGGATCTTCCTTAGTAGCAACTTGAACTACAGCGTACTCAACATCAGGATTAACAGCCAATGCGAAATTACTTGGAATAGTCCAAGGTGTTGTTGTCCAAGCGACCATGTATGTTGGCATCCCCTCTACTAACGTCTTCTCTAGTTCAAACTTCACATAAACTGATAGATCTTCAGTTTCTGCATAATTATCAGGATCCATATTCACCTCAAAATTCGAAACAGGCGTAGCCGTATCTGTTGAGTAAAGTGATACCCTTTTACCCTTATAAACAAGTCCTTTATCCCACATCTGCTTGAACCCCCAGATCACTGATTCTGAGAATTCAGGATTCATTGTTGAATAAGCGTTATCGATATCAACCCATCTTCCGATCTTACTTATGTACCATTTCCAAGCTTCGATATGTCCTGTTACATACTTACGACACTCTGCCATATATCGATCAACTCCAAATTCATTCTCAATCTGATCTCGTCCAGTTAAATTGTGCTTTTGATTGACCTTTGCTTCAATCGGCAGACCGTGACAGTCCCATCCCCAGACTCTCCGGACCCTTTTACCTTTCATCGCCCAGAATCTTGGTACGACATCCTTACATACTGAGACCATTAAATGGCCGTAGTGAGGCATTCCAGAAACAAATGGAGGTCCATCGACGAATACATATGGATTATCTTCTGATCTTTGTTCTACTGACTTTTTAAAAGTGTCATTCTCCTTCCAATACTCTATGATTCGATCTTCGAGTTTTGGAAACTCTGCTCTTTGTGGAGCTTGTTTTATTTTCCCCATACAAAATAAAGTAAAAATTTATTTATTCGAGCAAACAAAAATGCAAACTCGCATCTTCAGTTATTTAAACTGAATCTAGTATGGGGACGAAAATTCGTGTTACCACCCCAAGTTTGTTGATATGTTTCCACTCTCAACCTCTTGACCACTGCTTATTGGGGTAAGCAAAGGTACATGGCTATGATTTCGGTGCCTGCCGTTTGGTTCTATTACGCTAATTCTTTACTAGCGCCTCTTCCAAAACCCTCCCCAGTGATAGCTGGATCGATGGATTTATGGGTAATTGTATCATTAATTATCAAGCTTATACAGGATTTTAAAACACTTCCCAACTGAGACATTATAGGTTATAATAAGGCTATGAGAAGAAAATTAATATTCGGGATATGTGCTTTAGCTGTATCAGCAGGGTTGCTATATAATAATAATAGCGAAGTTTCTGATAGAGACCCCAAATGGGACACATCAGCTCATATTAGTGCCTCGTTACTTCCTATGAACAAGGAAATTGCATTAACATTGACAAGCCCGCCAAATACAATTTTAAGCCCAGCACCTGGAGAAGCCAACTTTACATTAAATGAAACGGGGGTTGAAGAAGGGCTTTTCCGAGATATCCCATTTGAAACTTCTCTAGTAGTTGAATATGCTGAGCTCCCAAATGGCTCATTCATTGTTAATATCATAGCAGATAGCTCGGAAATCTCAGATACTGAGACCAATGAAGCAACCCCTTAAACACTAAAACATCTCATTACCATAAATTTTTTATTATTTGAGGTTTCTTGCTAATCTTAAAGTGTGTACATTGGGGTGTAAAAACTAACCTGAAACCTACTCGATTGTTTTACTTTCTTAGATGTGATTTTTTACAAATCACTATATTGCGGTAAAAAATATTTACAATAAAATTGCAAACCACTTTGTTGATTATATAAAATCCAACTTAAGTTAAAAACAGATTCTAAATACTAAATTAGAAAATCAACAAAAGATCATTAAATTTGATTTAAATTAATTGCTCAATCTTGATACAACCCTTACTAATTGTTGAACTCCTGATTTAGATTTTTGAGTCTTGGAAGCATAGAGTCTTATACCTTCTTCCGTTAAGTCTGTTAATAATATATAACCTTCAGAAGCTCTAGCAGCCAATTCGCTACTTTGCCTAATATACTTAAATAGTGAAAGAGGATTCCTATTTAAATCGACTCCTAGTACATTAATAACATCATGAATAGCGAACCTTCCAAATTCAACATATGCATTTAAAGGATCCTCAACAGCAAGTATTAAAGATGTTTCAGGCATTTTAAATCCTGGACTTTCGACGAATTTCGCATTCGCTATATCAACTCGCATTTTGGCTTCACCAACAGATAATTCTTCCATCCCCTGTACTCTACGTATTTTAGAAAAATACACCAATGCCATATGCTGTGCAAATTCTAACCTATCAGCTTCTGTGTGATCTGGATAAATTGAATTTACAAATCTAGTTGTAAGACGGATTGCATCTTCTGGATTCGAAGCATCTATACCTACAGGAATTACATTTAGTCCATCAACTTGGAGAAAAGGTTTGAGACCTTTGTAAAATGTATAGATTCTTTTAACAAAAATATTAGGATCGTAGTCATCTTTTCTCGGATCGCTGCTATGCCTAAGTCTAATCATACATCTTTCAACAGCTCCTATACTCTCTTGTATTAAATAACTATGAATCTTATCTTGTGGGTCAATACTTTTAAGATATTTAATAAAATCTTCATGACCAATAAGATCGTCTCCATTTGGAAGAGCTAAATCACAATCATCACGATATCTTTCTAGATCACTAATAAAGCCATCAATTGCTGTTGCAGTTCTTTCAGATACCCAATCATCAGGTGAGATATAATCAGTAACTTCTGGCCCGACTAATGATAAATAATAATCACGCGAACTAACATTTATACCTCTTTCACTCCAATCATTGACAAGATCATTCTTAGATTTTATCTGCCCAGGAGTTCTTGGCCAAAGATCTGTCTCAAGGATTACCTTCTTATCTTTATAATCACCTTGAACTAACTGTTGAGCATGCCAAAGGTATACTAAAGCATTAGTTAATGAGTCAGGAGCCATGCCACCACCTTGTACAGAATCAGCGAATTTAACATTAAATTCTTTATACATTTCATATATACCTTCAGAATCCTTCCAAATACCACCTGTTCCCGTAAGTAACTCGATTGTTGTTTCATTTTGAACCAATTTAGCTACTGAGTTATCTTGAAGTTCAGGTATTGCTGCTGTCTTCTTCATAATTGAAGCAGATGTTTGCTTTCCTCCGCCTGGCTGCGATAACTTAGTAACAAATTCTATCTGACTTGCACCGCTTTCAATTGCCTTATTGGTTAGAATCTCACGAGCTGCATTCTCAATTTGTAGACACATTTCAGAAGCACCATCATCTATGATCAGTAAGTTAGCAATCTCTGGTAGGTAGGTTAGAAACTTTTTGTGAGCTAATTCAAAATTTTTATCATCAAACTCAGGCGAAGACATCAAGGCAAGTGTACCAATCACATTATTGATGGGGTTATCATTATCTTCACCTACATAATGCTCAGTGATCAATTTTGTTGCTTCTGGCCTTTGACTTAATTTATAGCTGTCTATAAATTTTTGTTTAGTAAATACCTGCTCTGTCATAGTTACTTTATTAATTTATCCACCCTCCACCTTATTAAAATAAAAACCAACCACTGTCGCTATTATCGAAGTGATTGAAGAGACGATTGCTATTAGGAGGTTTTCTATATCAACCGTCTGGGCAGACTGGTTACTCAATAGTATTACGAGATTATATATCAATACTAGCAAAATAATACCTGTAATGAGTGCGAAGAACATTGAGACTACTGAGCGGGCTATCGTGAAGCGTTGAGATGAGACTGGGACTTCTTGGAGCCGAGAGATTTCGCCAAGCATTTTGCTTAGCTCTTGGTAATGTAAATCTTCTGAATTTGGGTTACTTGCCATTTTGCTTCTGCTTAATTTCTTCAATTGAATCTTTAATTAAGGCAGTTTGTTTGTCGATGATCTCTTGCACTTTATCTCTTATAACTGCGAGATCATCAAGTTGAACTCTTACGAACTTCTTATTGTCGTGAGCTTGGTCCATAATTGGCTCTAGGACTTCAATCAGCTCAAGAGTTGCGTGAGCAGAATCTTTAAGAGTTTGGATTGAGTTCTGTGACATTGGCTGATTATGCTACGAATTAGGCAAATTGGCAAATCGAATCTCGTCAATGAGCAACTGGACTATCTTTTCATCCCCTTTCCCTAAATGTAAATGCTTGAATACATTTACAATTTGATTCAAAAGTATTCGATCATTCCTTTCGGCTTCGCTGTTGGCAGAATTAATAAAATTGTTACAAGCAATATATTTATCAAGAGAACGAGGACTTGTAAAACCTGATTCAAGCTTAGCTTTCTTTGATTCTAGATGTATTAGAATGGACTTTGCATCCTCAAATCTCACACTGGAACTCACCATCCTTATATATCAAGATCTCTGATCCATCAGCAAGTGTTGCAAAAACCTCACGCTTACTAGTAGAGATAATATCAGTATGAGCAGCGCTATTATTAAAACCTAATTTTTCTGCTACTTTCTTATCGGATAATTCCTCTAATTCCCCCTTATAACAGTCATGATAAGAATTACCAAGTGCAATATGTGTATTGCCAAACTCGCCACCATAGTTCTCATCAAACAGTGTATTGCCCATGATCTTATCTATCTGAGACAATCTTTTGTCAGTTAGAGAGAACTCACCAATTTTATCAGCATTAGGTATCTTCAACAGGTCAGCGATTACATGCTGATTGCTATTTGCACCGTGGTTAACTACAATACCATCCTTAAACTCAAGCCAAATTCCCTCGATTTTATTGCCGAAACGATATAGTGGCTCGTTAAAGTAGATCTTACCTTGAGCTTCTCTCCAATTTGGAGAAGTAAAGATCTCAAATGATGGGACGTTATGTCCTCCTCCTGAAATCCATTTACGATCGGGACCAATCTTAACTTTAAGGTCGATTCCTTCAGCAACAACTCTAACATATTCAATTTCTAAGTCATTTAGCCAAGTTGTAATTTCCTGCTGCTTACTTGCATAGTATTTGATCTTTTTCGCCGGATCATCCTCATTAAGGAAACATGCCTGTATAAAAACCTCCCAATACTCTTTCAAACTCATACCCACAGCTTTTGCACTTTCATCAGTGGGAAATTCACCAAGAGTCCAACTAAACTCACCATTAGCTTCTAACTCACTACGCAGATCCATAATCGGCTTACCTGCAGCTCTTCTGGCTGCCATCTTCGCTGAGTCCGCATCTTTAAAGATCTCTTTATCCAGATCAGCAGCGATAGCTATCATATGATCGACTTCCCTTACTCTTTCAAGATATGAATCCATACCAAAGTAACTAGCCTGCTCCTTGTCTCCATGAAGATACAATTCTTTTAAGAAGTACTCTGATTCCATAGAAAATTGAACCTTACATCCAGCCTTAACGATCGACCTAGTTATATACGGAATGAATTCCCAAGCACCTTCCCACATCCTTAACCAAACCACATCACCTTTGTTTACTCCTTGGCCTAGATTTGCACCATAATGTACAAAGATATCAGCGTACTTCTGCAGGATCTCATCAGAAGGTAGATAACTACTTGGTTTCATAACTGAGGTTATAAAAAAATTATTTTGGACGGTTAAGTTTGTTAAATTCGAAATACCTTCGAATTAGTTCTGCTAAAACAACTCCTGCATCATCGATTTGTCCAATCAATGGAATATCATCTGGAAAAATATCAAGAGGAGAAAGAACATAAAGTAGTATAAATACTAATCTCCAATTTTCCTTAAAAAATTCTTTCATATAAGTCTCAATACAATTTCAACTAACCTCTTCGCATGAATGCTGGAACTTCTAGTTCATCGTCATCTTTAACTTGAGGAACAGCTGGATTTGGAGGAGTTGGAGCTGGCGCGTGAGCAACAGTATTAGTTTCAACAACTGGTTCACTTACTTGAGGAGTAGTATTTGAAGATTGAGAATGAGTATTAGTGTATTCAGGTGCTGGTTGTGCTGGAGTAGAACTCTCATCAACAAAAGCACTACTAGTATTACTTGGTCTTTGATTTGAAGAACCACTAGTCGACACTTGAGAGTTACCTGGCTTTGGACTTGCTCCAAAAGCACTTGAATAGATCTGCTTATCCTTATCAAAACCTGTTGCTACAATTGTAATTGTTAGCTCATCTTTGATGTTTTCATCCATCTGTGCTCCAAATATGATGTTTGCGTCTATATCTACTGCCTCACTGATTAACTCAGCTGCAGTATTAACTTCCCTAAGCGAAAGATCAACACCACCGATCACATTGAAAAGAACACCTTTAGCCCCTTCAATAGACATATTAAGTAGTGGACTTGTAGTAGCTTGTCTCGCTGCTGCTTCGGCTCGATTCTCACCTGATGCCCTACCGATACCCATCAAACTTGTACCTGCATTGCTCATTACAGCTTTAACATCAGCAAAGTCGACGTTGATCATCCCTGATTGAGTAATAAGTGTTGAAATACTCTTAACACCTTCAGCCAATACTTTATCAACCTCTTTCATAGCGTCGAAGAATGAAATATCTTCTGAAACAACTTCAAGTAATCTTTGATTAGGAACTACGATAAGAGTGTCTACTTTATCACGAAGTTCACTCAGACCTTCATGTGCAACTTTTTCTCTATGCTTACCTTCGAATTTGAATGGCTTTGTAACAACAGCAACAGTAAGTGCTCCAAGATTTTTTGCAACTCCTGCAACTACTGGTGCTGCACCTGTTCCAGTTCCACCACCCATACCTGCAGTTATGAAGACCATGTCAGCTCCAGCAATATGCTCGTGGATCTCATCAAGACTTTCTTCAGCTGCTTCAGCTCCAATTGTGTGATCTCCACCAACTCCCAGACCTCTTGTTAACTCAGGGCCAAGTTGAACAGTTGTAGGTGCAAGAGAGTTCTTAAGAGCCTGTGCATCTGAGTTAAATGCGATAAACTCTACTCCCTCTACACTGTAATCACTGATCATAGTGTTAACTGTGTTATTTCCAGCTCCTCCAACTCCGATTACTTTAATCTTAGCTGGTGATGCATTTGTTGTTGGTGTTACGATCATAGTCTTTTAATTATATCAAATTAAGGCATTAGTGATTTGAACCAATCAGTTACTTTAGAACCAATAGATCCGATTACACCACCTTGCTTGCTTGTATTTATACTTTCTCCATCATCATCCATAGCATGCTTGATCAACCCTTGTGCAGCAGCATATGAAGGATCAGAGATTTCCTCTGTCATCCCTGTGAGACCCTTTGGATAACCAACCCTTGCTGACACGCCTATGTGATCACTTACTTTCTTTGAAACGCTCATCAACTGAGAGCTACCACCTGTCATAACTATCCCTGCTGGCATTTTAATATCATAACCAGCTTTAGTTACTATCTCACTCAACATATCCAGTATCTCCTCTAGTCTTGCATCTACAATATTCTTTATCATACTCTTGGATACCTTATCTTTACTTTGGATATCTAGACCTTTTATATCAACCATATCCTCTTTATTAACTGGTTTCTCTTCTTCTTGTGGCTTCCTTAGTAAAGCCGGTGTGCTATCTTGATCTTTGATCTCAACTTTAACTTTGTCTTGGAAGACATTATGCATGTTGAGTTTTATCTTCTCAGCTTCTTCAAGAGTTACTTGAAGCCCGATAGCTAGATCGGAAGTGATATTTTGGCCACCAAGAGGTACACATCCACTAAAGCTTACAGCTCCATCTTGGAATATAGTTACTGAACTTGTTCCTGCTCCGATATCAACCATAGCAACACCGAGTTCTTTTTCAGTATCAGTAAGTACAGCAAGTGATGAAGCCCAACCAGTAAAGACTATATCGTATACAGTCAGCCCAAGTTGTTCAACGCACTTTTTAAGGTTCTTCCATCCTGCTGTTGGTGCTGTAATGATATGAGTTTCTACCTCGAGCCTTTGACCTGTCATACCGATTGGATATTTTATGCCGTTTTGGTTATCGACTACAAATTCTCTTGGGATAATGTGGATTGGGTTTAGGTCTTGAGGTAATGATAATGTACGAGCGTTCTCAATTGCCCTGTAAGTATCTTCCATAGTGATCTCACCACCAGATACAGCAACGACACCTTTGTTATTCATACTTGTGATGTTTTGCCCGTTAATAGTGATATATACATCAGAGATAGTCACTCCAGCCATTCGTTCAGCTGCAGTCACACTTTCGGAAATTGAGTTTGTTGCATCATCAATGTTAACTATTTGCCCTTTTTTGATTCCTTGGGCAGGGTGAGTATAAACTCCGATTACGGAAGGATTTGCGTCATCGTCATCAAGGGTGGAGATAATAGTTGTAACTTTACTAGAGCCTACATCTATCGCTGAAATTATTCTTCTTCCCATTTCTAATAATTTTTAAGGTTAAACGATTATACTAATATATAAGAATTTTTAATTCCTTACAACAGGTTTTTTATACCTAAGATCAAATTCTACGTATTCTATTGAGTTTCTTTCGACCTCATCTAAAACAACAATCAATCTTTTAAGTTGTTCATCTATTTCCTGCAAGTTACTGAACACGTATTGAGCTTGGGATGATATCACATTTATCTCTTCATTTGTTATCATTACAGTATCAACTTCAATATCTTCACTTTCAAATACCTTAATGATTTTCGTTGCATTAGAGATATTTATATCATCAGTGATGTTTGATTGCTGCACAGTAACTTCAGGCAGCTTAATTGGCTCGCAATTTTCCGAATCAATTATAATCTCTTCATAACTCGAATAAAGCTTACACCTCCCTGACGATTTGTAGTTAAAAAGTGGTTGATGATGGGTAATTTCGACTGCCAGTTTAAAGGGGAAGACCTTAAGCGCTTGAACACTATTTATGTATGGAGAAACTTCCCTCAAGTCATCTTCTACCTGAGAGACTTTCAGGCCAAAGTAATTTGAATTCTCATATACCTCTAGATTAGTCTGATCAACTTCTTGAAACCTTGACCCGTCTGAATCAATCTGTACAAAAAATATCCTAACTTGAGAAAGCAGTACAACCATTAACAGAGTGAGGCCGTACCTTATTAATTTCTTCTTAGAAAGATTCTTCTTCCTTTCCATATCAACACGCCTTTATTTAATTTATCGAGTGCCCCAAATAGCAGAAATGGATAAATGAGAATCTGAATCGGTGTTACCAACAGCTCTTTTAATTGGTTATGCCCATAAATCTTTGCAACAATAACTCTTGCTATGAATATCAAAATAAGATTG
This sequence comes from Candidatus Dojkabacteria bacterium, assembly GCA_020630115.1. Classification (GTDB taxonomy): domain Bacteria; phylum Patescibacteriota; class Dojkabacteria; order SC72; family JAHDCA01; genus JAHDCA01. The sequence continues at coordinate 12,777 of JAHDCA010000006.1, forward strand.
AAGAAAAAAATCGGATGCACAAACACCATAAAGAACTGCACAAAGAATACAAGCATCATCACCATTGTCAGACTTACGTGATGATTGATGTCTGATACATATGACAACACAATATTTTTTGAGACCCCTTTGTACGCTTTTGACAAAGAAGAATATGAGTCACTAGTAACGATACCATTTCCTATAGCTACGCTGACTCTAAGACCTTTGTGCCGAACTTCCATCATGAGCGCTACATCATCAAGGTACTTATCCTTAACTGACTCATGACCCCCAACTTCTTTATATACTGCGCGATGAATCATGAAAAGTTGCCCATTTGCTATAAATTCTACCTCTCGCTTGCTTGATGTCACTTTTGCAAAAGGTACTGTCATTAACGACACACCTTCTCTGAAAAAAGGCATAAAAACCCTCTCTAGCCCTTCAATCTTTGCCTGTGTTGGAAAAATCGAAACTGCTGCAGACTTATCATCCCTTATAACCTTGAGAATTGAATTTAATGCAATCGGAGTCAACTGGACATCACTATCTACAAACAACAAGTAGTCACCTTTTGCACGTTTAGACAATTGATTTAAGGCAAAATTTTTACCTATATAATCAGGATTCTCTTGTCGACCCTTAACGATACTAACCCTTTTGTCTTTGTTGACTGCTTTTTCAATAACACTAATTGTCTGATCAGTTGAATGATCATCATAGATTAAGACTTCAAAATTTGAATAGCTTAGATTTTTAAGAGAGTTAACCAAACTAGAGATGCTGTCTTCTTCATCTCTAACGGGAATTAATACCGAGATCTTTGGTTCATCAGCCTGCCCACTTTTATTTACGGGTAGAAGGTAAGTGATCGTCAAAAAATTATACAAAGATATAACCAGGACTACAGAATTAATAATCACTAGGATTACAAATAGTATATTTATTAACATTGCTTATTCATTAATATTAAATATTAAAGTTCAATCTCAAAAGCGCTTACGATATCGATTTTATCAAGTGCCTTATTAAGCTTACGAGGACTATAACTGAAGATATCGACTAGCTTATCACCAGCAACGATTTCATCCCCGATATCTTTATGCAGGTAAAGTCCGGATCCTTTATGCGCTGGACAACCTAGTATCTTCGCAATTTTAATAATCTTTTTGTTGTCAATATGCTTCAACTTACCATTTCTTATTGAGCTAACCGTCTTGTAATGCTTAGCAGGTTTCAAATCATCTGAGATCATAACCTGTTTTGCTCCCTGTGCTTGAGCAATCTTCCAAAACGCTTGAAGTGCTTGCCGGTTATTAATTTGATTAATTGCAGCATCGAAGCCTTGATTGGTCTTGGCTAACCCAGCAAGCTCAAGTAGTTTACCAGCCATTCGGCAACTTTCTATCTTTAGCTTCTGGCTTGCCTTTTCATGACCCTCAAGTATCCTCAAAACTTCCCTCATTTCAAGGTTAGGTCCAACTCCGAAACCATCAATCCCTCTAACCTCTCTCATATATATAAAACCCTTAATCCCAATGTCTGTAAGCAACTGCATAAATGCCCTACCGATTTCACGAACCTCATCGACAGTATGGATCTTTGTAAATTTACCATATGGCAGATCAATCACCACATGAGAAACCCCCATTGAGATCTTCTTAGCTACAATACTTATCACAACCTTCTTATATGACTCTATATGAAGTCCCTTCTCTATCTGAATCATCACCTCACCTGAAGGGGAGAGATTTAATCCACCACCCCATGCTAGCATACCTTTATGCTCTCTAACCTGTGGAACGATATCCTCTGGCGCTACAACAACAGGCATAATTGTCTCAACTATATCTGTTGTCCCAGCAGCACTTGTGATTGATCTAGTTGAAGTATTTGGGATCATATACCCCATCGACGAGATCACACTTGTAAGTATAGGAGTAACACCTTTCCCTGAAACCCCACCAAAAGAGTGTTTATCTAGAACAATTGAATCTGAATTAGTCTTAAAGTTATAAACCGAACCTGTTTCCGCCATACTCTCTGCTAAGAACATGCTCTCGAGTTGATCTAAGCCTGGGTTGAACATTGAAGCTAAGAAGTATGCTGAATCAGTATCATTAAGTTTTCTTGAAGTCATATCCTTAGCGATCTGGAATATCTCATCCCTAGAAAGAGTACTTCCAAGCAGTTTCTTCTTTATATAACCGATAGATTTTGGTTTCGAAATGTTCTCAATTGTTACATACTCGTCAGCAGGAACCCTATACTTAGCCCAAATATCTTCATATAGACCAATTGAACCTTGCGGTATCTCAGTATCCGTTATATCAACTTTACAGTGGATCGAAGTTTCAATGTACTGAAGTAGTATTATCTGTTCATTAACTATACCGATCTCTTTAGCATCTTCTGAGTTGATAAGTACTCTTCCGATCAACTTTGTTTCAAGGTCAAGCTTGATTACTTTTAAAAAATTTTTCACTTTCTATAGTAAAGGAAATTCGGATTAGGGGCAATTGAAATTACTATGTAATTACTAATAGGCAATACCAATACTAATTCACCTTTTGAGAACTCCCCACACTTAAACTAACTTGAACTCTCAACAGCGAGATCAGTTAAATGAAGAGAAGATGGGGTAAAAATAAATTTTTAAAAGCAGAATTCAGAAGCAAACGAATCACAGATAAAAGTAAAAAATAATTGATCGAATCTTTTTAATAATATATACTATCTTCATCCAGGAATGGCGGAGCGGTCAATCGCAATGGACTGTAAATCCATCGACCTCAGGTCTACGGGGGTTCAAATCCCTCTTCCTGGACCATCTAACACTTTCAATTAGTCACCCCAACTAAACAAACCTTTTGCAATTTTGCTATACTTAAAAATATTTAGATCACTACATCACAGTTATGATAATAGATTTAGGAAGTTCCACAATTAAAGTTTACTCTATAGGTAATGAAACACCCGAACTTATCCGAATGTTACCTTCTCCACTTAATTCGGATTTGGATATTCACACCAAACTCAATGAAATCACCAATGCGCTATCTGAGTTCAAACATCATAAACCAACGATCATTGCCACTTCGGCTGCTAGAAAGCTAGCCGTTAATCATCAAAAAGAATTAATTGAAAAAGTCGAGAAAGAATTGGAGTTGGAACTGACTATCATAGATCAAGATTCAGAAAGTACTTATCTAAGAGAAGCTCTAATCGGTAGACTTCACACCAACAAGCCTGTGATGCTTCTTAATATAGGAGGAGGTTCGACTGAGATTTTAACATTGAAAGATGGACAGACTATTGGCAAAGTTAATCTTGAGATTGGTGTTGGAACAATACTTAAACAATATCAAGATATTAATGAATGTGTAATGGCTGATAATCAGATATCAGAGATAAAAAGCTTTATTCAAAGGCTCCTCCCAAACAAAAAGATGAAGGCTAAGATTGCATTCTACACTGGAGGTGAACTGAATTACATGCGACTCTTAGAATACCCCCTCGTTGAGAATAATCTGATGAGTGATCCTGACCACCCATCAATAATTGGATCAGATGATTTCAAGACCAAGAATCATGAGGTATTATCAAATGTAACTATATCAGAGCTGAAAGAGTTAATGCCTGAGAGTCCTGATTGGATGAATGGAGCGAGAGCATGTACTATACTAGCTGAAACAATTTTTGATGCTTTTGAGGTTGACGTAATCATCCCATCGGATTCTAATACGATAAATGGGTTTGTTCGGATGCACAAAGGTTAAATTTTCTAGAGATTTCAAAGATTTTCGGAATTCAGACCACAACTAACTCAACTTGATCCGAGGCACAAATTGCAATTATATTCACTTCTTTCGCTGACCCAGAGGGAGTTATACTACCGACTTTTTTAGAGTAATAGTCACTTCTCTTATATTCCTCAATTGGCATCCTAGTAAACTTTAAATCAATATTAAAACCTATACCTTCAGGATTATTACATGATATATCTGGGACCCCTAGTCCCGGAGCTGGCGACTCGACTTTTATTTCTTCTATACTATTATCCTTAAAAAATGATAATAATTCATTTGTAAGCGTTCCAGCATTCATAAATGTGTTTGCTAAACCAACTGCCCTATCAAAGTAAAAATCAACTTTACGATTGAACCTTACAGCTTGGCTTAATACACCATCAAATTTCATCATATTCATCAAGGGGAAAAAATACTTCGGATCATAGAAACCATCTTCATGATATAGCCCCATAGCTAGACCCCAAAAGATTTCATCAGCAGTTGAGGTATCATATTCACATAGCTTATGTTCAAAAAGATCTGTCATTTCAAAGTGCTCATGCCCTAAAACTCTCTCCAAGTTTCTATAAACATGTGCATGCAAAAACCAACCGGGTTCTCTGTTTCCATACAATACTGTATTTCGAACTTCATCCCAAGACGCTTTCTTAGGGGGAATTAATCTCTGCCCTCTAAGAAATGGCTCGTAATATTTAATTTTTGGCTGGAAGTTAGGGTAATTCTGATCTTGAATCTGCGGATAATTTTTTTCATTTTTACCATATTCTATTAAGTATCCATGTTTCAAACTAACAACTTATAATATATTGGCTTACAAAATTAAAGATGTTTCTACCTGTCAGACTATTTAGACTCGGGAATACCTCTATAATCACCACAACAACCACTTAACTTGATTCAACTAAACCAAATTCCAGAGTATAATTCCACATGCATCAAACTAAACTGGACATACTAAACAAATTAACAGTTAATGACTCACTCAAATTCACTGAGCTTCAGAAGTTGATTGTATGCCCTTCAGACCACCTTGCATATCACCTCAAAGGACTTGTAGCCGAGCTTCAGGTATTAAAATCTGATAGATCGTATTCAATAACAACTGCAGGTGCAAAAGCACTTAAGTATTTTAAGTTCGAGCTTGAGGATATGCTTCTACCACACATAAAGATCCAGGTCATAATCGAGGATCAAGATAATTACTACTTCACCCTTAGAGATCACCATCCTTTCTTTAAACAATTGAACTTCCCCCAGTCTAACCTTCGAAGGGGTGAGACAACAGAACAAGCACTAACAAGAATATTAATAGGTAATTACAATTACAACTTTTTAAAAACAGTACGCCAGATTTGTAAAGATCTCGATGGAGAGATACTTTTTGATTCCGAATACCATTATGTAAAAGTTGAAGTTACTCCGAGGCTTATTGAGGATTTGAAACTTGTCAAAGTGAAGAAAGATCAAATATGTGGCTTAGAACTAGTGCCATCAAGTTTAATAGCAATTGATGATAGTATTAAACAAAGAGAAGTGATCCAAGAACTTGATATGTAGCTTTTAAACAATCGCGATCAAAATTGCACTAGCGATTACAATTAGAATTCCACCTATTGCCTTAAGGTTTAGCTTTTCACCATATGCAAATCTTGAGTAGATTATTGTAACTACAGGGTTTGCACCAATTATCCCCAGAGCCAAAGCCCCGCCAGCATCCACTGCTAGGTTGTTTCCTATACCCGCAAGGATCTCAAAATTGGAAACCATCCAGATATTTTTGATTACATTACGAGGCATAGAGAAATCCCTATTTGTTAGTGCTATAAATACAGCAGAACAGAACAAACTTACTACTGAGATAATAAATAATGAAGGGAACAAACCTATCCCCTGTACAAATGCACCATAAGCTCTAAAAGCAAAGCCCCAGAAAAGCGTTGCTAATAACAGGTAGATTATTGCTTTGTCTAATTTGATCTTCTCTGCTCCTCCAATCGTATAAACACCAAAAACAAGAATTAATCCAACTAGAATATGCCAGAGATTTATATCATCACCCCATATCAAATATCCCATGATCAATGAGACTACAACATTAAATTGAATCAATGTTGACATGACGCTAACTTTTCCATACTCCAAGGCCTTATAAAATGAGATTAATCCTCCATATCCAATTACTGAGACACCTATAAGCTGTAAGTAATTTGAGCTATTATCAGCTAAATTAATATTCTCAACACCATGGACAAGTACGGTTAAGATTAGAAAGACTATTGAGGTATTTAATTGTCTCCAAAAGATGAAATTTTGTGGAGGAATCTTACCTGCAACAGATTTTGAAATACCAATATAAAGACCTATTCCTACTATTGCTAAAAGACAGTAAAGGTAAAGCGCCATATCTTCTACCTAGTGACTTTAAAACTTTCAACTTGTTCTTTTAACTCTTTAGCAGTTTGATTATCCTCAAAGTACTGCCTAGTCGGCTCGAGAAAACGGTCTAAATGATCAACCAATGAGTTTTTAAGATCAAGTGGGAAAAGCTCTTTGCTCTCATAGGCTTTCTCAAGTTCTTCGTAAGAGTTAAACTCAACATCACCACCAAACTTCTCAGGCCTCTCGATAATCATATTCTCTTGCTTACCAAATACGATGTACTTACAGTACTCAAGAACAGGATTTTCTTGAACAATTCCTTCAGGAGCCCAAGCCTTTTTAATCTTTCGAGCTATGTCTTCCCGAGTATCAGTCATAAATACAGCACTATCAGGATTACTCTTACTCATCTTAAGCCTTATTGCTCTATCAACTGTTGATTCCTCAGACTGCTCACTATCAGGTGGAGTCAGCCCCATAAGCATATGATGACTTACTGAGATAGGCTTCCAATCATAACCTAGATCAGGTGCTACTTCTCGTGCCAGCATATTAACCTTTCTTTGATCCATACCAAGTTGTGCTACTTTAGCATCAAGCATGAAGATGTCAGCACATTGCATTAGTGGATAAACGATTTGTGAAGCGCTCAAGGAGTCAGTTTCGCTTCTACCCATGATCTGAACAGTTCGTAGAATCCGAGGTAGGTTCTTAGCAATAGCTATCTTCATAACTGTCTCCCAATAACCTTCTTGCTTAACAAGATCACTAGCCCAAACAAACTCAACATTATCCATATCCATCCCACAGCTTTTCCATACTTCTTTGAAATATTCACCAACGACTTGTATCTTTCCCATATCTCCACCCATTTTGTGATTAGCCCAACCATGCCAATCAGCGATTAACATCTTAAACTTAGCTCCAGCACCAATCATCTTATTTACGTTTATAGTTCTAAATAGACCTTGAGCGATATGGATTTGTCCACTCGGCTCAAAACCATCATATGCGTTATATGGTTGATCAGATTCTATCAATGCTAATAGTTCTTCTTCTTGAACAATTTCTTCACCGACTTGCTTTGCAAGTGCAAATTTTGATTTTGTATCCATAGGGATTTGATTAATATTAATAACTTGAAATCCTAGATCGCAAAAGTGCGAATATGATCTTCGAGATTATCTCTTAAAGAATGGTAAGTTTCAAACTCATCTTCACCAGGTAAAGGCATCATATCAAGTAGTTCCTCAATCTCATCTTGTGAAAGCTCTATACCACCGCCACTTGAGTCTAGTGAAATGATCTTCGAGCTTAGTAGCTGAGAGAATTCATTTTCGACAGAAAACCTCTTTAGTAAATCTGTGTTTTCAGCTTCAAGTTTAACTACTACTCTTTTCATCTTCTAAGATTGTAATATTTGGAGAAATTATATTAACATTCTCTAACAAAGTAAATTCCTGTATACCAGCGAGTTTATATCCGCTATTTAGAACTTCGATTTTATATCTACCCTCGGGAACTATAAATTTATACTGACCTTGCTCACTTGATACCCTCTTAGCTATAAGTCGATTGAACTCTAATTCTCTTAAACCTATTACTACGTTTTTCATTGGGAATCCATCTCTATCGTAAACTTTACCAAGATCAAAACTAGAGTATCTTCTTTTATTTAGCATTAGATATAAAATGATTCCAAAGATTCCTAGAAGGATGAAGTTTAGTATAGTCGGGCTTGTTATTGCTACAAATACTGAGTAAGCCAAACTTCCAATGAATAAAATTGATTGAAATGCCTTCCAAAGATACTTGCTTATAGCACTGAATTGGAAATCGCCTGCAAGATCTGTTGGGTCAATTGGCAATGAGTAATTTATCTGCCTATCTTTCTCTACTTGTAGGATCCCATTCGACAAGACATTTTGGATTGGTGAGTCTTCATTTCCAGTTACTACAATACTTGGATAACTGAACCCTGGTTTAGAAACTTCAAGTTTGTATGCACCTGGATCAACATTAATTTCAAACACACCAAATTTATCCGTAACACCAGTACCAATTAGATTCCTAGCTGTATCATAAACCCTTACAACTGCCATCGATATCGGATCTTTAGATACTGAATCATATACTGATCCAAATGGATTTGCCTTCCTTCTAAGACCTAACAGTGTTGCTAACCAAACAAAAAATCTTGCAAAGATTGCTGGAATATCCCACCAGTTAAAGCCCAATAAAAATCCCGATAAAGCTCCTACTCCTGCCAATGCAGCTACAGCCGTAATATCTTTTATCACACCACTTAAACTAAAACTATCACCTTCAGGTTCTTGTACTTGCGGAGGTTCTACTTCTATAACTTCAATAATTGGTTGTTCTGTAACTTCAGTAAGTGTTTCTCCAATAACTTCCTCGACAATCTCTTCCTTTAATATCTGGAAACTATTTCCAGTTAAGGCTTTAGTATTAGTTTGTCCAGAATCTGAATCTGTTACGGTTATCTGTATCAATGAAAGCTGTGTTATCGCTGATGCAAGTTGCTCTTGGCTCAAACCATCTTTCAAGCTTAAAGTCCCCGTTGCTAGATCAAAGTCAAAGAACTCATTGTTTAAGCCCTGGATAGAAATTACTGCATTTGGGAAGTCGTCTGGTATAGACAATGTACTTATTATCAAAGAGGAGTACTCACTTGGATCAACTTGGATTTCATTTTCATTAATCTCAAACGACAATTCAACATCGGGATCCTCATCTTCATCGTCTTGTTCAGGACTATTTGTATTGCTGTTTGAAGGTGGAGGACTTGTTGGAGGTGTAGCAGGTACAACAGTTGAGTTCAAAGCTACTGTTATATAGTTACCGTCTATTAAGTTTATTGAATTATAATAGTAATTATCACCAGACTTTGAATCTGGTTGTAAAACAGTTGCATTAGAAAAATCGGAGTCAGTATCGACAAGCAAACTAAAGCTATTGCCAGTTAAACTTGCTGTATCAACTTTTATACTGACAGAATTAGAACCTGACTTATCTATCCTCCAAGTTTTATTAAGCCTGTCTTGAAAACCAGTCGGGACATTATTTGATGAACCAGTCGCGCCATCATTTGCAATTACAACGATATCTCCGGCAGAGAAACTAGACAATCCAAAGACTGTAACTTCATCAGATTGAGCTTGAGGTGAATTTAGTGAACTGTCACACATATGTATACCTATAGCATCTTCATTTAAAGGGTGCGAAGAGCTATATACATATGAATTATAA
>JAHDCA010000092.1 GCA_020630115.1 Candidatus Dojkabacteria bacterium
ATGTCAGCAATGATAGGTGACAAGGTGTTTGGAGAGGGTGCAGGAACGAGTAAACAAAGAGCGCAAGAGCAAGCTGCAATCAATGCACTTGGACGTATCTCTAAAATTGACAAAACTGCTCTTAAAGCATAAAATCTTTGTGCTTATGATTAGTTTTATAATAATTCATAAGAGTATTAGATAATTAATTTAAATCTACCTTAGATGTTAAAAATCAGACTCAAAAGAACTGGAAAGAAGAGAGAACCTCACTACAGAATTTCCATCATGGAGAGCACAAGAGCTAGAGACAGTAAGACTATTGAGGATGTTGGTTATTACAATCCAAGAACTCAACCTTCAACTATCACACTTAAAACTGATAGAATTGAATACTGGCTAAGCGTTGGAGCTCAACCTACTGATACTGTCAGATCTCTACTTATAAGAGAGGGTGTTCTCAAAGCGGAAAAGAAGACTAGTTCTACGCGACCTACTAAGAAATCCAAGAAAAAAGAAGCAGCAGAGTAATTTGCATGTTATATTAATTACGAACTAATTTAAAAAATTCAAAATCATGAGAGAACTACTAGAAACAATTATCAAAGGAATCGTAAACAATCCTGATGAAGTTACAGTTGAGATGCGAGACAGCGTTGACTTTCCTGGTCTTAAGATCTTGAGTGTTGAAGTTGCTGGTGAAGATAAAGGAATCGTAATCGGTAGAAAAGGAAGAACTATCAATGCAATAAGAGACATCGTTAAAATTGCAGCGATCAGAACTGGCGATAGAGTCAGAGTAATCGTAGAAGATGGTGGACCAAGGGAAGATGACTTCAACAGATCTGAGGCATCAGGTGAAGAAATGTCTGACAACGGAAACGTAGCAGATGAAGCATCTGCAGTTCAGGATTCAGTACCAACTATAGATGATGCTGAAGTAGAGGACGTACTAAGCGACGAAATCTAAAACTCAGTTATATACCAACTTTAAACTCTCCTAGCGATAGGAGAGTTTTTCTTTAGACAAGTGTTGTAACTTTACAAGAGCAATCAACTCAAAGCCTACAGTTAGTATTTAGGGCTATAATTGAGCAACGTGACTAACTCTAATCAAAAGTATAAAGGTAAAGCTTTTAATTAACAGCCGAAGCTTTCTGCCTGAAAATAAGAAGTTCCTCCTCGAAGTTTGTATAAGGGGTAAATGGCTTGTATACATTGTAAGTCAGATCTTCCTCACGCAAGAAGAAACCAGACAACTGAACCTCAAGGTTCCAATCTGTATCAAGAGTATCTGAGCCAGCTAGTGATAGTCCAGCAATTGATATCAAGTAAGGGGATTCGTCCTGCAGTTGAATCAAGAAGTTCTCAATATTTTGATATGAACCAGTGAAAGAGATCGGACCACTGACCCTACTAAACAAGTACTCCCTAGAGTTAGCCGAACCTGCAGATCCGACAATATCGGAATCACCTGCGAACACCTCCCTAAAGCGAAGATTATTTAACTCAGCCAGGGCTTGTGCTTGAGCTACAAAATCAGATACTTCAAGGTTTACAGGTATAACAGTCCTATGGGCAACCAGATCTTCATTAGCCTGATCAGCATCAATCAGATCAGATTGGTTAACAACCTGCTCAACACGATCACGCTGCCTTTTGACTATATCAATCTCATCCGACAATTCATAATAACGATTGATAGTTGGCACCAAGAAAAGGAATACCAACCCGAGAACTACTATAACTGCAAGTCCAGGTGCGATAAGATCATTTAGGCTTGCTTTCTCGATTTTCTTTTTCAACTCATCCATAAAAACCCAAAACTAATTAAATTCAGCATTAAATTTTTCAACATTTATCTGACCATCAAATTGAAATGTCGAACCATCTACATCATTAGAAATACTAGCCAAAGAAATTTCATCAATAAAGTCAGTCTCTGCTAATTGGTTCCAAAGCAAGGAAACTGTATTAAGATCATCAGCCTTACCATTAACACTAAAGCTAGAACTCTCAAATATCTCGATCTTATTGATTTCAACTCCAACCTCAGTAACTGAATCCCAATAGCTCAAGGCTTTACCTGCAGTGAAATCGTTCTCTTCAAATTCTTTAAACAGATTAATCCTTTGCATGATTGCTTGGTTAGTAATAATCACATCTTGATTTGCAAATGCCCTTTGTTCTAAAGCGAGTACTTCTTGGTTTAACAAATCTAGCTCATCTTGCTTTTGCAAATTCAGAATAAAGAAGTAAAAACCAGTAACGAGCAAGATCACAACAAATACAGAGCCTAATAGATAACCGAGATTAAGTTTTCTTTCCTTAGCAATCTCTTGAGCAGTCCTAACAGGTACTAAGTTAATACCTCTGCCAAGTGCAAAGTTACTTGGAGCTTTATTTTTCTTCTTTTTCTTTGGTGGAGATTGAGTGCTTGAAGGTGTAGCAACTTTATCAGTTGTATTTGGATCCTTATTACTCATCTTTCAAAGCTAAACCAACAGCAACAGAGTAAGCAGATTTAGCAAAACCTATCGACCTAAGAGTCGCTTCATCAACCTCGATATTCCTAAATGGATCTGCGAATTCAGCCTTAACATTCAAAGATTGCTCGATATAATCTTTCAGACCTGGTAAATGAGCTGCGTCACCATTAAGTAAGATCTTCTTAGAAGGCACAAGCATAGTCTTGTTTTTATAGTACTCAATTGCTCTATCAACTTCTTTCAGTGTAGATTCGATAACGGGGGAGAGTACTTCAGCCAGTTTACCTTCCAGCACACCCGGAGTAATACCGTACTTGATCTTAAAACTTTCAGCTTTTTTATAATCCAAACCAAACTTTTGAACAATTGACTTGGTCAAGACATCAGAACCAATACTTATACTCTGTGAGAAGACAAGAGCACCATCATCGATGATACTAAGATCAGTAGTTGCCGAACCAAAGTCAAGCACTATAACATTAGTATCGTTTGAAGAACGGTACATCGCCCGACCGATTGCAATACTTTCGGTCTCAATAGCAAGTGGTTCGTAACCTGCGTTCTCAACGATAGTAAGATATATATCGACGATCTTCTTAGGAACTGCCACAAGTAAGATCCTAGTTGCAGAGGTAGCCTCATTAGTACCTATCTTTATAAAACTCATCTGAACGTCCTCACGGGGTATAGGAAGCTGATTTTTTGCCTCATAATAAACAGCATCCTGCAATTCATCATCATGCACACCAACGATCTCTAAAAACCTTGTAAAAACAGCAGACTCTGGGAGAGCCATGACGACTTTATCGTTTTTAATATTCTGAGCTTCGAAAAGCTCATTAAGTGTTCTTGCTAATTCCTCTTGGTGTTTTGGGTCACTGCTGTTTACAGCCCCAATTGGCGTCTTCTGAGCACCGTAAGATACTAACCTTGGATTTTCACTGTCGATATCATCCAAAAGTACAGCTTTAACACTGTGATTACCAAAATCAATTCCTACATGTGGTGGCAGTGACATATCTTATGTTTGAAACTTTAATTAAACAGTAATAATGTAGCATAAATTGACATAAAAATACAATAACGTAGAATTTTTATTATGCGAAAATATACTGCCTTTACTTTGATTGAGATGCTAATCGTTC
>JAHDCA010000093.1 GCA_020630115.1 Candidatus Dojkabacteria bacterium
ATATAGTTCTCGAATTGTTTGATGACAGGTGTGTTCTCAGTTCCGATATAGTGCTTAAATATCTCAATTGCAGCTACAAAACTTCTAGAGTCATTTGTAATCTCGAATTCAGTCTCTACAAAACTTCAATTATTCGAATTCTCCCATTTACCATCCTTCATTATTACTTCACAATGTCCATTAGTTACTCTAACTTGAAGATCATTATTCTTATCTCGAGTAGGATCCCAAAATGCCACGGATAGTCTCTTCTTGATCTTCGGTTCCCCGTAAGCTTTAGTAAACTCTTCTAGCTTTGCCTCAAAGATCTCTGGGCTTAGTAAACCCCAACATTCTATTTCATTCATAATTATTCATTTGTCAAATTTATACCTACAAGTGTCCAAACCGTATCAATCTCTTTGAGACTGATACTCAAATCAAATTCCTTATCATCTTCATACGAATACGAGATATATGCTATCTTCTCACCGTCTACTGTTGAGATATTTCTATTGATGTTATTTTTAGAACTAGCATTTTTGATTCTTTCAGATAATTCAATACACAAAGTACTCCATTGTTCTAACGTTGCTGCACTTTGGAAATCACTTGTCGAACTATTATCCCAGATCTCATCGCATTCTTGGTTTATCAATTGGGTTCTAATAACTTGAGCTGCATCAGCTGCTGGTTGAGTTTTACTAAACGCTAGGTAAAAAAGACCTGCACATAGTCCACAGAAGATAATTACAGCAGTTATAACTCCAATAATAGTTACTAAACCTATCTTTTTACCTTTCTTCATCTTTGTCTGAAAATGATCTTAGTTAGTTGTTCTTGCTCTTTAACATCGCGTGGATCGTTTAGGTAAACATTATAGTACTCATTTGCCTCCGGGTGATCCTTCATTATCTGTTGATACACCTCTCTAAGCTTTTTATACTCTCCTTTATGAGTATAAGTAGTGAAGTCGCCTTCGATCTTGAAATCACCAGACTCGATATCAACTCCTACCCATCCTTTACCAAACATCTTAGAACTCTCCCATACAGCAACTTTCCCTAGTCCGTTTTCTTCTCTAACTTTGTCATATGCTTTTGGAGTGACAGGTATAAAAGACAAGAACCAACATGGTCTCGTATTTAAAGCTACACTAATCTTTTCCTTTTTGTATTCTAACTTCATCAAAGTAGATCTCCTAATTTATTTGTATTGATAATAACTTTTGCTGAGTTTGAAAGCAACTGGTGATTCTCGGGTAATCCTTGGTAGAAAGCATCGGCGATTTGACCACAGTAGTCAGCAAACAATTGCCCTGTTGGATATCTAAAAACTAACTCAGTAACATCATAAACATTATCTGAGATGACAACCCAACAATCCTGACTAGTGTTATGTTGCGCAACTTCTGTTAATCTGTAACTTAAGTCAGACTTAGAAGGTACGTAATCATACAACTCAAGCCTTTGGATATTTGAGATAGGCAACTCCTCACCAACTTGCTCTTGAGCTTCAAGCTCATCAACGATTAGATCATCAGTATCTGGTTCTGGTTGTACTTGATTTGCAAGATCAACACTTTCGTCTTCAGGTTGCTCTAAAAACCGAGGATCAATCTCAAGATCTTCTGTTTGAACTTGTGATTGATCCTCTCGAACTACTTCTGGATCTCGACTTCTAATTAATACAATAGATATAAAGGTTATGGCCACTAAGAGTGTTCCTATTGCGAAGTAAAGAAATTTATCCATATCTAAGTTTAACCCATAAAGCCGATTATTGCTCCCATTACCGATATAGCAATGACATTATGAAAACCGTTAATCATCATATGTCTTAAAGATCGACCTTCAAATAATTGATTATTAAACAAAGTTGCTACTGCTATACCATCACCAAGTAGGAATCCCCTTAGAAGTCCTTCACCCAATCCGGCATCGATACCAACAAACAAATATATGACTAGAGCTTGAATCGCTGTAACAAGCAGTGAGATAGACATCTTCTTCGTTGCACCTTCTTGCATGTCTTCCTCAGAGTAGCCAACTTCTTCCATCCAAGCTTTTCCAAATGTCTGCGGTAGATACCAAACAGCACCTATCACCATTCCTGCTACAGTAGCACATAGCCACGCTAATATATTCACATCACCAATAATATCTAAGATCATATTTTTTATATTAAAATTTAATTACTCTATCTTATTTAATTTTTGACCATCTGTACCATCCTCAACTTTCAATCCAAACTCTTGAGAGATCCTATCCCTTAGCTCATCTGATTTTTTAAAATCTTTCTGATTTCGTGCCTGGTCTCTTTGCTCTAATAGCTCTTGTAAGCCATCGTACTCAGATATCTCTACAACTTGATCTTGTAAGTTTACAATCGCATTTTCAATATCCAAGCTCAGAACTCTATCAAAATCCAAGATCGTCGCGTATTTATCTTGCGCTTGGAACTCATTCGAATTAATAATATCCCACACCAAAGCCTGGGCTTGTGGAATAGCAAAGTCATTTGAGATATAACCAATAAATGCTTCTTGCATCTGGGGTATTACCTTTCCATTACCATCTTCAGGCTTAATATCGCTTAATTTTTTAATTAAACGATTATATGAAATTTTAGCTGATTCATATCCTTCCCAAGTAAAATCTTGATCAGTTTTGTAGTGCGATTGATTCAGCCAATATCTATAAACGATCGGATCTTCAAGATCATCTACATACAAGTCGTTACCAGTTGATTTAGAAATCTTTTCTCCGTTTATTGTCACCCATGCATTATGAAGCCAGTAATTAACTGTCTTCTTACCCAATGCACATTCACTTTGAGCTATTTCATTTGTATGATGTACCGCTATATGCTCTTTACCCCCGATATGAATATCAAAGACATCTCCAAGAGCATGCCTACTCATACCGCTACACTCAATATGCCAACCTGGAATTCCATGCCCATTCTGTACCGCTGGTGATTCAAATGGTGAGTCCCATCCATAGACCGAGTTCGCGTGTGAGCCAGTTTTGAAGAACCATAGCACAAAGTCATATGGCTTCTTCTTATTACCTTGCTCATAGTTGCCAAATCCTGCTCCGAATTTATTCTCTTCAAGTTTTTGCAAATTAAGCTTGTTATATTCAGGGAATTTATCAACTTCAAAGTATATTGCTTCTGGAGTTGAATATGCATATCCGTTCTCAAGAAGCATCTGAATAACCTCGACCATATCTTGAATATGATCGGTTGCCCGCATTGTTTTATTACCTGGCTTAATATTCAATTCAAGTTTATCTTCTTCGTACTGTTTAATAACTTGTGAGGCGAGTTCTTGTGGAGTAAGACCAGTCTTTCGCATACCTTTTGACATTTTGTCTTCTCCTTCATCTTCATCACTGGTTAAGTGTCCAAAATCCGTATAGTTATAAACGTAATTGACCTCATATCCAAGATACTCAAATGTCTTACGGATCATATCTCCAGAGGACATTGCCATCAGGTTACCTAAGTGTTGTCTTGAATATACTGTTGGACCACAGTGATAAATGCTAACCTTAGCTTCTTGTAAAGGTCTAAATTCTTGGAGTTCTCTTCCCAGTGTATTGTAAATTTTCATTTCT
>JAHDCA010000094.1 GCA_020630115.1 Candidatus Dojkabacteria bacterium
CGAATATCCTAAATGGGAAATTAGTTTTAGGGAAGGTTTTCATGATGGATTGATCTCTTTAGAAACGTTTGAACGAATACAAAAAAGAAGAAAAAGCAGAGAGCCAAAAAGATATAGTAAGTCTGGATATAACGAAGACTTTCCACTCAGAGGTCATATCAAGTGTACGGAGTGCAATCACATGTTAACTGCTAGCTTTAATACTGGACGAGGAGGTAAACGCTATCCTAGGTATGTATGCAATCAGAAAAATTGTAAATATCAATATAAGTCAATTAGTAAAGACGATGTTGAAAGCAACTTCTTGGGCCTCTTACAAGGGGCCCGCTTATCTGTAGATGTTTTTAACTTTACTGAGGCAATCTTAGATGAGGTCTGGTCAGAAAACAAAAGACAAGAAGTAAAAAGAAACAGAATAAAAAGACAAACGATAACCAATAAGCAAAAAGAGATTGATAGGATAGCTGAACAAAGTTTAAAAGTAACATCAGATAAAATGCTCAGTGTTTATGAAAAGAAGATTGAATCTCTAGGAAATGAGATTCAATGTGTAGAAGAATCCATAAATGAACATAACTTCACGGAAAATAATTATGGAACCACTCTTAAACAAGTCAGGTCTATCGTTCAATCCCCTGCTACTCTGTGGAAAAACGGAGACTTAACAACTAGGCGTGCAATACAAGAGCTGTATTTTGATGATAATCTAAGAATTGATCAGAAAAATGGTTTTGGAACCGCCGAATATTCAGTGCTGATCGACGGTTTAGTCTCTTCTGATGATGAAGAGACCCATCTGGTGGATACACTGGGAATCGAACCCAGAACCTACTGGTTAAGAGCCAGTTGCTCTACCGATTGAGCTATGTATCCACGATCTTGGCTATTTTATCAAATAAACCTCATATTGCCTAACAAATCTTTTAAAACTATTGCTCAATTATTCTTTCAACATAATTGTCTAGATAACTACTAACCTGTGGAGAGCTATAATCAAGATCAGTTTTTAGAAAGATTGGTCTTGATGTTTGCTTAATCTCACTAATGCAGTTTGAACATACTGGAGCAAGATTCTCAAGATCAAAGTAATCCAAACTTTCACCCTGGCTACATACTAAGCATGCCCCCTTATCAGGTATAAATCCTAAAAGATTTAATGACCAGATTCGGAATTTATTAGTATTCTCTATTGATAGCCCCTCTTTAACTACATCCACTAATTTATCAAATATCTCAATTTCAGGCTGATCCTCGATTAATAACTTGTCTATAAACCTTAGGACCCTAGAAATTGATTCAATATCACTATCCTTTCTCCAACCGTTGTTCAAACCTTTAGAATCCCTCAGTATCCCCAAGTTCTTGCCAGGGAAATAGGCAATCTGTGAATGTGATAATGTTTGGAGATTTCCGCGATTTTTGCTTTTGATCTTTTTGATTCCTTTTGCGATTAAAGAGA
Source organism: Candidatus Dojkabacteria bacterium (assembly GCA_020630115.1). Lineage (GTDB taxonomy): Bacteria > Patescibacteriota > Dojkabacteria > SC72 > JAHDCA01 > JAHDCA01. Next base: position 1,460 of record JAHDCA010000094.1, read on the forward strand.
ATTTGCCCCTACTTCGACCAAACACCCTTACAATTTTATCGGCATCATTGAAGTCAGTAGACTTTATTACGACAATAGAATCTCTTTGAATCGCCATTGGTAAGCCTCCTTACTAAACTTATCAGAGCATTTCTTTACATCTACAGGGTCGAACTTAGAAGACTCAAACTCTTTTACTGCCTCCATTATAAGGCTAGGCTCAACTTCATCGAACAGTACAGCACATTTATCACTTAAGAACTCTGTAGGGCCTCCATTGCTTATTGAGATGACGGGTAAACCAGCCGCCAATGCTTCAACTGGCACTATACCGAAATCTTCATCACTACTTGCAAATATCAATGCCTTAGAGCTTAATAGCATTTCAATCTTCTTTTTAGGACTTACAAAGCCTTCCAAAGATATATTTTCATACTCTTTTACAGTTTGTTTTAACTCATCTATTCGAGAACCAGTACCTATTACTTTTAATTTCCTATCTCTTAATTCCTTAAAAGCTTCGATAACTTCAAATACACCTTTATACTTCTCTAATCTTCCAATAAACAGATAATTCTCTTTGGATTCTACTGGACTGTAGCTTTTAAGTTTATCAACAATTTCAACAGGAGGATAAAGTAATTGCGCATCCCTACCATAGTACTTCTTAACTCTTTTGATTACTGTTTCAGAATTAGCGAGAATTTCATCATATCTCGAAACTGCTTTCAGATCTGTATACCGCCAAAACTTATGAAGTATCTTCTTAAAAGGTTTGTAGAATATACTCTTAATCAACTCAGAACCTTTTTCATTAGCTCTACTTTCTTCCATCCATAAAAACCTTGGAGGGGTCAATATGTAAAGAACCGTTTTTATACTCTCCTTAGTTCTGATCTGCTTTTCAAAACCATCTGATATAACAATAACTTTATCGAAACTTTTAATTTTCATCAGTCGATATAATAGTCCCCAAATACTTATAAATGGTTTCCAACATTTGATGGCTTCGGGAAGATAGTTAAAGAATGTAGTATTAACTTTTACGTTCGGGAAATGTTCATTTATCAAACTATCTTTATAAAAAGCTGTAAATATTTCAAATTCGAATTCTTTATCTGTCAATATCGAATCAATTAAATGCTTTTCAGCCCCGCCATATTTCAATAATGGATGTATCACTAATGCAATTTTCATATTCTTTCAAAAAATTTTTTATTAAAATTCTCAATTGAAAAAGTTTCCACACTTTTCATTATATTCTCCTTATCATTTGAAGGTGTATATGAATTCAAGATATCACTTAAGTCTTCAAAACTTTCGAATAACAAACCATTATATTTGTTAATGATCTCCTTTGCACCTCCCTTTGCATAAGCGATCACTGGGGTTCCTACAGCTATTGATTCGCATATTACATACCCAAAATCTTCGACTGCACCAAATAACATAGCCTTTGCACCTTTAATTAAACTTAACTTCTCATCATCACTTACAAAACCAGTAAATTCAATATTCATTGATGAACTATAACTCTTCTTATATTCTTCTAATTCGGGACCATCTCCAACAACAACAAGTTTCATCCCCATCCCCTTAAAAACCTCTAAGAACTTATGAATATTCTTATACCTAAATATCCTTGATACAATAACAAAATATCCATCTCCTTTATCTTTCGCGTTTAATTCAGTACGAGTTCCTTTACCCGAAGCTCTAAAAGGAGGGTAGATTACGATAGATTCAAACTTGTAAGTCCGACTCACTTTATTTTTTATATACTCAGATATTGAATATATATTCTTTGCATTTACCTTTCTAAAAGTACTAACGTCGATTAATCTATGAAGTATCCTTATTGGTTGGGAAATGATTCTCAGACCTTTAGACTTGTTGAGATTGTTATTCTCAAATGAATCCCAGAGATATCGAGGCGGAGTAAGTATGAATATATCTTTATTGTCGTTATTATAATTGTAATTCTTTTCAAACCCTGACGATAATACAATTACTTTCTCATAATTGCTTAGATCCAAGAAGAAAAGGTTT
>JAHDCA010000007.1 GCA_020630115.1 Candidatus Dojkabacteria bacterium
TTATTTATTCAGATTTTGTAAAAAAAGGATGAGGCAAATTCCTGTTTTTAGTTTTATTGAAGATAGCTTGAAGGAGATTTCTAGAGTACTCACAAATGGTGGGGTTCACATACTTACTGAGGATAAAATGACAATCGATTTTATTCGAGATGAATTAGATCATAATCAAGATATTAAACTCGAATTAGTACCTATTGAAGATGCTAAGAAAGTTACTAGTCGTAGAGCTTTGGTTTCGGCAATCTCGACGGGTGATATTAGCATATTGGATAAATTTGAAGAGTCTAGTGAAGATGTGTATATGTTAGTGAAGAGTTCGTCTTCTTTTACTTGACTTAGATACTTAACGACAATATCTAAAAGTAAATCAATACCACTTACTACAAATTTTTCAGGTATAATCAGAACAATGATAGAACCTAAGAACAACAAGAAAAGCAAATCGCGGTTTTCATTGAATTTTAATCCTTATAAAAAGCTCGGTATAGACCTTGGTACTGCAAACTCTGTAGTATATCTTGAAGGGGAGGGTGTTGTGATAATTGAACCGACAGTTGTAGCGCTTGATACTAACAACATGCATGTTATCGCCGTTGGTAACCAAGCTAAAGAGATGATAGGTAAGACTCCAGAACATATTGTAGCCAAAAGACCCCTTCGAAATGGTGTTATCGCAGATTCTAGAGTAGCTGAAGCAATTCTTAAATATTTCTTTAATAAATCTCTAGGTCTAAGTTATCGATTCTTCAAACCCGACGTTCTGATCTCAGTCCCAGCAGGTATTACTTCTGTTGAGAGGCGTGCAGTGCTTAAAGCGTCAGCTGGTGCTGGTGCAAGAAAAACATACTTGATACCTGAACCAGTATTGGCAGCACTTGGAGCAGGACTTCCGATCGAGACAAGCTCGGGAAATATGATTGTGAATATGGGTGGTGGTACAGCTGAGATCGCTGTTATCTCGATGAGAGGTATCGTTGAATATAATTCTTTGAGAGTTGCAGGTGATGCGCTTAATGATGCGATCATGTCTTACATGAGAAAGAAGCACAACATCTATGTTGGAGAACAAACCGCGGAGCAGATTAAGATCAAGGTCGGGAGTGCAATCGAATTGACTAATCCAAAATCAATGGAAGTCAAAGGTCGAAATGTCACTACCGGTTTACCACAGACTATATCCATAGATTCTAATGATGTAGCTCAAGCAGTCAGGCTACCACTTAATGAGATCGTTATTGCCATTAAAGGTGTACTTGAAAAGACTCCTCCAGAACTTTCAGCTGATATCGTAGATAGGGGTATGGTCATGAGTGGAGGAACTTCAGGCCTACGCAATCTTGATAAACTTTTCAGCTCGGCTATTGGTATACCAGCTCATGTTGCCGATGAGGCAATTTACTGCGTTGCTAAGGGTACTGGGATTGCTCTTGAAATGATGGCTAATGGAGTTAGTAACCTGCATATTAACTAGATTTATATCTTCTCAAAGGCAGCTTTCAACCCCCACAAATTTTTGATTCAGTAGTATAATAAGTGTAGTTATGATATTTAGTAGAAGTAAAAAAACGATTTCGTATGATGAAGTTACAGGGCTTCTTGATGGTTTGAAATTGCCTTTGATCTTAGAGACAAATCCTATTAATTTTCACGCTGAGAAGGAAAAATTCCTTTCTAAATCAACATATAGTCCTGAGTTTAGGTATAAAAATCGAAGTAGACCTAATAACAAAGATATCTTCAAACAGCTTCAGAGTATTGAAAGAGTTGAAGGAGTTGACTTAAGGGTGTCTGAATTTCTAATTAAACTGATAGAGGATCGCTCTATTACAGAGAGTTTATTGCAAAATGTTGGTGAGAATGTCGAGTTCACAAAGCTTTCAAAGAAAAAATTTCCAAAGGTAAAGCATAAGAATTTCATCCGGGCGACTAAAGTACTTAAAGGTTATTATAAGAAATCATTTGATGTAAGTGAATATTCTCTTCAAGGAGATAAGTATGATGCAAATCAGATTAGAGAGGTAGTAAAGAAAGTCTTAGAGCACTACGAATTATCTGGTTGGAAGGTATTATTACGTAAGTCAGGAAGTAACAATATCAAAGTTGGCTCAAATATCTCAATTGGTAAGTTTAGTACGAAATCCAAAAATTCTTTGAAGAAATCTTTGGTCCATGAAATAGGAACTCATATCTTTCGAGCTCATAACGGTTTGAATTCTGGTGTTAAGCTCCTTGGTAAGCCAAACCTTAGAAGTTATCTCTCAGTTGAAGAAGGCTTAGCAATCTATAATGAAATGAAGATGGGATTGCTTAATTACTCTCAACTTAAGATAAGAGCCTTACAATACTTCGCTTGTGCAGTAGGGGAAGATCTTACATTTAGAGAATTATTTAACGTGTTGCTTGCTCATACTTCTAAAGAAAGTGCTTTTGAAGTAGCATTTAGAGTTAAAAAGGGATTAGGAGATGTAAATATGCCAGGGGTTTTTACTAAAGACGTTGTTTATTGGGATGGATTACTAAAGGTTAAGAGACGCTTAAAGAAACGACCTAGCGACTATTCAAAACTTTATGCTGGAAAAATTAGTTTCAAACAGTTGAAGTGGGTTGATGAAGGTTTAATTGAAAAGCCTAAATTAATACTTGATAAAGATTTCTTAGATATTACTGATAAGGCAATTAAATCAATCTAGATTTCCTCAATAGTCTCAGGTATAACCTTGAATTTTGACAATAAATCTTTCTGTAATTGGATAAATCTTTCCGATACTTTTATCTTCTGTTGATCAAGTGTTTTCCCTTTATATATAACTCTCGCCATTCTCGACTTTCTAAAAACCAAAGTATTTGTAATAGGTAAGTCAATTAATACAATTGATTTAGTATCCAGATTATTAAGATCTAATGATTTATCAACATGCTCCAGGTTAAAGTTATAGATGCCAGCCTCCATTGAGTGTTCAAATTCTGCTCTTGCATCAACTTCTGAATAAACAAAATAATGCGAAAGATCGATCTTAGAGTTTAATTTTTCTTGAATCATCTTTACCAACTCTGTACTAAGCTCACCGTCATGTAAGAATTCTAAACAATGTATAAAGCTAAGATTAACATCTCTTATTATGCCTTTGAATTTTTCGTTGGTTTCATCCATTAAGTATCCAAGATCGATAGAAGGTAAAGTACCAGTAAATCGAGGATTTATCTCAATTACATAAACTTCATTTCCAACAAAGATCATATCTACCCCGAAGTGTCCTCTGAAGCCATCAGAGTAAAGCTCGGAACCGATATCTTTTACGATCTTTGTAACCTTAGAGTGAATGTTTGAACCTGGTGGGAAATCATCGAAGCCCGTTGCAAAATCGTGTCCTAGAAATTCAAACTTGTCTTCTACTTCGAAGTTCTTAGCACCTATAAGCTGGTACTGGATATTACCTGTAAAAGTTCCCCACTTAGTAGTTACTGCTGACATACTTGTTGAAGGGCCGCTTACAAACCTGGATAGAACTACTTCTAAAAGTTCTGTATCCCGATCTCTTGTTTTAAAGACTTCATTGATCTGTGAGATAACATCTTGTAGAACATCGTTTGAGGTTATAACAAAAGTTCCATGGCCTCCTCCAGAGTTTGGAGTCTGTAAGATGAACTTCTCGCCTAGTTTGGATGAGATTGAAGAGTAGTCTAGTTCTTTGAAACTAATAAGTAGAAACTCTGGAAATATGTCTAAATGCCCAAGTCTTTTACGTACTTCTGCTTTATGTTCAATCACATCTCTTGCATATTTATAATCAGTGAATAGACCTTCGATGCCTAACTCTTCGCATTGTTGAGTGAGTCCTTTTGTTGCTTTATAGGTTTGAATTACTGGGGTCTTGTAAGTATCTTTTACATCTTCTAAGCGATTTCTGAAGTGGCTGGATTTTAAGATGCTATGTGAATTTCTTCTAAGTGATTCAAATTCTTCATCCGAAATATTATCTTGAACATTGCTGATCTTATATTCGCGAGCAATTAGTTCTTGTTCTTGATTAGATAGAAATGAAACTATCTCTGAGTCAAAACCTCTAAGTCCAAATCTGTTGGTTGGTTGAACACCAACGGAAAATATATGAAATTTCGAATTTATTTTCTCTATAATCTGTTCAAGTTGTTGCTCAGGGGAAAACATTACAGGCTGAAGATATAGTTAATAATTATTTCTTGAGTATTTATCGATTCACCAGTGTTTGGGTAGTTATGAATACGATGTCCTGGCCAGTTATTTATTTCATTAATGACGTATTGTTCAGACTGAATGTCCTGTGAGATTATATCGATTCCCGCATATGTTAAACCGAGATCTCTTGTAACATTTTCACAGATGTTTTTTATTGAGTCTGAGACCTCGTGGTAGCATTCGTGTGTTGTTCCTCCCATTGAGAGATTTGAAATCCTCATAAGATAGACCTTCTGCTCAGCATCTGGTATAACTTCGAGGCTTTCGAAGCCTTGTTCTTTCAAGTATAGAAAATCTAGTTCGTTGATCTCAAATTTGCCCATTACTAGTTTTTTTAGCTGCGTTCTTTTTGCTTGGGCAAGTTCTTCTAAAGTACTCGTACCATCACCGATAACACATAGTGGCTCTCTAAAATTTGCTGCAACGACTTGGTTATTAAGTACAATAATTCTGTAGTTATCACCAGGGACGAATTGCTCTGACATTACATGAGGAGCACGGATTGATTTGTCAGATCCTAAAGCTTTAAAGAATGCATCTTTGACTTCTTCATCAGATTGAGGGAGTAGGGTGATACCTATGCCACCACTTTGATAAGTAGGTTTAAGAACAACATTTTTATGAGTTCTATAAAATTTCCGGTGGTCTAGATAGTCATCGCTTCCGATAAATTCTGGGATGTTGTAGCCTAGCTCTTTGAGCTTCTTGTTGGTTTCGAACTTCTTTAAACAGAATTGGATACTTTCAGGAGTATTCAATGATGTACCAGCACAACTAATTCTATACTCAACTCCCTTCCATTCGAAATTTACTTTCTGAAATTGGGGTATTGTGTATTCGATATCGCGACATTCTAGTAAGTATGCAAATACCGCAGCTTGTGTGTGCCGTATCTCATTATATAATTCTTTAACTCTTGGATGCTTTGCAAACAACTCATCTCGATTATTGATCTCTCTAAAATCAATATACTGATTACTTGCTGCTATTATTTCTTCTCTTGTCATAGTTATTTGTTTTGGTGAGGCGGTTTCTGTGAAACCGCCATCCATATATTTCTAACTTATGTCTTCAATTTTAACACGCTCTTGCTCCATTGTATCCCTGTCTCTTACAGTCACACAGTTATCTTGAAGTGTATCAAAATCGACTGTGATGCATCTCGGTGTTCCGATCTCATCTTGTCTTCGGTATCTTTTACCGATTGATCCTGATATGTCCATCTCAACCATGTTGCCTGAAGCGATTAATGAATTTTTAATTTCCTCTACTATCTCCATTAATTTTTCGTCTTTAGTCAAAGGCATTATTGCATAGTTAACAGGTGCTAAGTGATGAGGTAGTTTGAGTACTGTTCGCTCACTACCGTCTTCAAGCTCTTCAATCGTTATCGAATTATCCAGAACTGCTAGGGTGTATCTTCCAAGACCTGCTGAGGTCTCAGTTACGTGGGGAATGTATTTCTCACCGGTTTGTGGATCAGTATATTGCATGTCTTTACCAGAGAATTCTTGGTGTCGTGAAAGATCCCAATCACCTCGATTGTGGATACCTTCTACTTCATCAAATTCACATCCAAATGCATTGAACTTGTACTTGATATCAGTCGCAGCCGCAGCATAGTGAGCAAGTTTCGCATGATCAAAAAATCCTAAGGACTCCTCTGGAAGTCCTAATACTTCTTTTACCCATGCCATTCTGGTTTCTTTCCATTGCTCGTAAAGTTCGGCAGTCATCTCTGCAGGAGAGAAGTATTGCATCTCCATCTGCTCAAATTCTCTTGTTCTGAATGTGTATTGTCTTGCGACGATCTCATTACGAAATGCTTTACCGACTTGAGCTATACCAAATGGAGGTTTGACTCGCATTGACTTGAGATAGTTCTTAAAATTCAAATATATACTCTGGCAAGTTTCACCTCTTAGGTAAACGATATCTTCTTCGCGAATCTCCTCGGAAGTAGGTGAACCTAGATTTGACTTAACAAGTAGGTTGAAACTCTTAGCATCTGTGAAATCTTTACCACCGCATTTCTGACATTTGATCTTCTCTTGTGACTTGAGTTCATTGAGGTGCTCATTTATTTCTGCTAATGGAGCTTTATCTGCATCGATTCCGAATTCTTCAAGTACGTGATCTGCTCTAAATCTTGAGTTACATGATTTACAGTCAAACTGTGGATCATCGAAGCTCTCAACATGACCACTTGCTTCCCAGACTCTAGGGTCCGCAAAGATTGCAGAATCGAGGTATTTGATATCTGATCTTGAGATCATCGATTTCACCCATGCATCTCGGATCTTGTCTTTGAGGATTGCTCCGTAATGACCGTAATCGTATACAGCTGCGAAACCACCATAAATCTCTGATGATTGAAATATAAAACCTTTTCTAGAAGCGAATGATTTTAATTCGTCTAGGTTCTTAACTTTTTTGCTGGAGATAATCTTCATACTACAGCGCCTAAAAATTTATATACTCCTTAATAATCTTTTAATTATTAAGAACTACTCTTTGCAAAGGACCCTGAGTAGGGCGGTTCCACCTTTGCTTCCTACTTCTCGTATCATAGATACTTAAAGCAAGGCACTCTAGTATTTAGTTGTACTTCTGATTAATTATTTGTGCGATCACACAGATCAATCAAAAACTTTGCTCGTCACTTTCCACGGTGAGTCGTTGCTATGTGATTATAACAGAAAAACTACCAGGAGACTTCAGTAGCATTACCTTTACTATCAATTGATCAAATTATACAATTAAAGTAAACTAAACCATGGCAACAAAAAAGAAATCTGTAAAAAGAGTAACTAAATCAAAGGCGAAAAAAGATTCCAAGATTGATCCTTCAACTCTGGATCTTTCTCCAGCTGCAACAGCCAGGGTTTATAAGCAACTTACTGATAATTTACGAACTAATACTTATATTGTAGAGCTACTTATATTGATGCTTATTGCTTGTATAGCAATAATTCTATATTTGCTTTGGGGTAATACTACACTTTAAGGTATTTATCCTAAAAGGGAAATTCTAAAAGTAAATTGATTTCATTAAGAATTCATTACGAACTCACCGAGCAATCTTTGAAGCGCGACTATGTCTATACCTTTTCGGAGATTCTTTGAAACCATAGTTCCCGTCATATAGATCTTAAGTTCAGCATCAAGGTCGAAAGTACCAGCTGTTTCTACAGAGAAATATTTGATCGAAGAGTAGGGGATTGAGACATATTCGACTTTTCGTCCGGAGACTCCTTGGACATCGATTAGTATCAACCTCTTATTAGTAAAAACAAATTTGTCACGAATAATCGCGAATCCTGCAACTATCTGCTCATTAGATACTAAGACATCTTTTAATTCTTCATGTAAGACCTGTGGATCAACTGAAGCTGCGTTACCTTTGATTGCATTGATTAGTGACATGGTTAATTATACAATAAATAATATGAATAAAGGTGATTATCAAAGCATGGGTAAAAAAGAGATTGATCGTTTGCCTAATTCAGTATTGGGGATGATCTTCACAGAGTTTGGTTTCTTCAAGGTGGTCTTTAATATCCTTAGTTCAGTTATGTTTGTTTTTTCAATTTTTGGATTAACTTTTAGTAGCTTGATCCCTGAGGTCCCCAATAATTTTCAAGAACTCTTAAAAGAAATTGAAGAGTTGGACACTAAAGTTAAAGAAGAAGAGCAAGAAGGATTGAGGAAAGAAACTTTTAGAGAAGAATACAGCTATGTTAAAGATCTTGATGAAAATGATTATTCTATACCTAAATACGATAATTTAACTTCCTTAGATAGTACTCCGCGTGAACAATATCTTCTTGTTGATGGTGAGGAATTGACTTTAGATGTGGTTGATATCAACTATGATGGGGTTGAGGAACTTTTCAATGAAGATGTTTATCTAAAGCCGTTGAGGTTTTACACCACAAGTATTGCAGATGATGAGAATGTAACTAGGCATGTTTATTCGTTTGATTTTGTTACAAGTGTCAATCAGGCCAATAACAACGACTTTACTTACTCGCTTGGTGAGTACCCAATGGTGGTTAATATTAAGACGGATGATTATCTTTCTGGTGGATTAAAAGGTGAAGTAAGAACGAACTTTATCGTTGGAGATAATGGGAGTAGTCAAAGATTTAGATCTAATTATGAAATAGTTCCTAGTTCAGTAGCTAATAAATTGCACGGACAGGATTGTAGTGAATTTTTGAAATATGATTTTGGATTTGCATTTGATAAAGAGATTGTTAGTTCTGAGGTAGTTAATGAAGTTGAAACAACTGTAAGTTATCAAATCTATCACTATGCAAATGCCCAAGTAGGTTACGGTTATGCAAGATGTGTGACTTTTGATACTTTTACATTAGTTCTTCGAGGTGAGACTCTTAACGAACCTGGAGCGGAAAATTTCTATATCAGTCAAGACGGTTTAGCACGAAGTGTTGAAGATATTAAACCTCAAATCGATTATATTGAATATTACAGAGTTCAGTAGGTACCAATTAAAGATTATAAAAAGTACTTGATTTCAAATACGTGAATTAGAAAGTTCGACTTCCATCGATCAAGTAGTCCTTGAGCTCTTTTTGTCCGATACGGATAGGGTGATTCATAACACTTGTAGAGCTAACAACCATCTCGATTAATTTTGTCTGTCCAGAGATTTTAACTTCCATCTCAACAACAGGTCTTACTGTGAGCTCTCCATCTTCGGTAACCCTTGCAAGACGTTTTATACCAGTTTCGTGTTGTATGATCTCTTCGTAGGACTTTATGAACTCTGAAACCTCTTTAGAAGTGCTAGGGTTAACTTCTGAAAGTAAGTTGTAGAAGTACTTTAATGACTTTGTAAATCCTAATCTTGAGGCTAATCCTTTATCAATACGTGAGGTTTTTACACCTGTGTCCATCATTGCTTTTACACTCTCTTTGTTTTTCTTTTTCGTAGTACCAGGTTTTCTAACTGTAATCGGCTCAATAACTTTTACTAACTCTTTACCTGTAATGCTCTCAATCTCCTCAACGATTTCACCACCAAAAAGACTCTTGGAAATCCTTACTCCGTGATTAACGTTTTTAATTTTCAATCCTTCAACTCTTTCTAATCTTGATCTAAGTCCTGATAGGTTTGCTAATTGAATTGAAACACCTGGGCGAGCATTGACTTCGAACACTACTGGTCCATTGTTACGATCAATAGCTAAGTCAACTCCTAGAAAGCCTAAGCCTGAAGCTTGAGCGCATTTGATACTTGTCTGCAAGATCTTATCCCAGTAGGGAATCTTGATACCAGCAATAGGAAGTCCCGTATCAGTATGTTCGACTATGTCGTAGTCATAAGATGAAACGATCGAATAACCTTTAAGTCTAATCCCGGTTGTTGTAACTCCTGATTCAATATCAATTCCTGCTCCGATAGCACCTGTGTGAAGATTGGCTGTACCTCCTGAGTTAATAGTCGGAATCCTCATCATAGCCATGACTGGGATCTGATTGTATACAATTACTCTAATATCCGGAACACCTTTGTATGAGTACTCCTTAAATCTGTTGTCATTAATTACTCGTTCCTCGATTATAGCAATGTCGCTGCTAGAGCCCATTGAGAACCTTCCTTGAAGTATCTTTTCAATATGAAGTTCAAGATCAGGAATTCTCATAATCTGTCCACTTGATTTGACCCATGCAAATTCATTTTTTCTTTTACCGTAAAGGATTAAAATCCCTCTACCAGTAGAACCTCGGTTAGGCTTTATAACAAAACTCCTTGGAAGTCTGCTCCAGTCGATATGATTTAACTGTTCAACACTTCTGATCACTTTAAAAAGTTCTGGGGTTTGGATCCCGATCTCACTTAGAACTTTCTTTGTCTTGATCTTGTTATCAGCAATTTTTTTCCCTGTATGAGTATTATGCCCTCGGAAGTACTCTTGATTACGACGGTTCATCCCAAGGATCTCATTGTATTTTCTAAAATCTCTTAGGAATTTAATCATATTTATCTATCTAATTATGTTTAGAAGTTAATGGTAGATAAGTCATCGCAACTATCTAATCGCATTAAAAACTTTTCTAAATCTAAAATATTCTTTTAATTGTAATCCTCTGTACTGACCGATGTAGAAATTTAATATAAGTAGGAGAGGGAAGACCCAGAGATTCTCAAATAGGAAATTACCAAGCTCTGTAAGCCTCATCAAGCTCCATCCTATCATAGCGATCGTCAGAGTTTCTACCAGTGATAGTATCGTTGAGTTGAGACTCTTAGTATTGAATTTTTTGATGAAGAAGTCAGCAAGTCCAGCTATCAGGACGATACCAAGAGGTGGTACTGTGTTTAGGTTGTGATTATCAGTTGTTAATTGGACTGGTGAGATCTCATTAGCCATTACAACACCAATCACTAAGAATGTAATTAGAATATATGCTATCGATATCCTTGAGATATAGTGCATCCTGATCTTTCTGAGCAAGTAGAATGTAGTAAATGTAGCAATGATAACCCCAGTCGTAATTAGGAGCCCAAATCTTATACCTGTAAAAAGGTAAGCATAAGATAGAGTAATTGGTGCGTAAATACCGTATGTCTTAAGTCCAACCACATATCTAGAGACGTTAACTAAGGTTGCAAGAATTGGGAGAAATAGTAATAGTTGTAATGTGTCGGCTGTGAAGCCGTTGTCTATTAGTGTGTTGATTATATTGTCCATGGTTGATTATACAGGATGCAACTTAAATAATAAATTGTGAGGTACTTAGCTTAATGGACAATTTTGCCATGCGGTGGTGAAATTGTCCGTTTTCGTGTGTAAACGAAAACTCCCCCGTATGGGGGAGTTTTAGACTTAAAAAGTAATTAAACTAAAAACTATTAGTTCAATTCAACTGTAGCACCTGCTTCTTCAAGCTTAGCTTTAAGAGCTTCAGCGTCTTCAGTAGGCATAGTTTCTTTAACAACTGCAGGAGCTGATTCAACTAGCTTCTTAGCTTCCATTAGACCTAGGTCACAAGCTTCTTTCACTACTTTGATCACAGCGATCTTGTTAGCACCTGCGTCCTTAATTTCAACGTTGTAAGCTGATTTTTCTTCTTCTGCTGCTGCGTCTCCTGCAGGAGCTGCTGCTGCAACTGCAACTGGAGCTGCTGCGCTAACACCAAATACATCTTCCATGTTAGCTACTAGATCAGCAAGCTCTAGAACTGTTAGTTCCTTAACTGCATCTAGGATTGATTGTGCGTTCTTTGATAATGTAGGCAATTCTTTGTTTGTTGTTACGTCTTCTGACATGATTTTTCTTTTTTATATTAATTGTTAATTTTTAAGGATTTTAATCTTATTGGCATTAAATTAATAAGCCAGTTAAGAACTACTCAGCATCCTTCTCTGAGAGTTGTTTTAGAATCTGTACAAATCCTCGAGTATTGCCGTTAGCAACGCTCATGAATCCAGTTAATGGTGCTGACATTGAGCCAAGTAGTTGTGCAAGTAGTACCTCTCGAGATGGAATCTCAGCAAGGGCCATTGCTCTACCTGAATCAAGATAAGCGCCATCCACTAGACCGTGACTTGCATTCATCTGTTCAGTTTCTTTCTGAACTTCTTTAATCAACTTTGCAATAGCAGTTGGGTCATCAGTGTAAGTGATAACAGCAACTTGACCACTAAAATCTTGAGCTTCCAGAGGTTGATCTGTCTCTGATAATGCAATCTTAAAAACATTGTTTTTAACGATCATCAGATCCGAATCGATCTCCTTAAGCTTAAGTTTAAGATCAGTCAGCTTAACAGTTTCAATCGCAGAATAATCAACTGCAATATATCCACCATTATCTGACAATACCGCTTTGTATTGCGAAAGCAAATCTGCTTTTTGGTCTTTGGACTTAGCCATATAAATTAAGTTAGTTTATATTTGAACTTTAACAAGAAAGTAATCCTATTAATTAAGTTCGATATGAATTTTGAATGATTTGCTTTTGAATTTGCGAATCAGTATAAACTGAGCACCCTCAAAACAAATTATTAAAAGTCATTCACCTATTCAGAGACTTACTTGATTCAACGCTCTGAGTCTTTGGTAATGCAATTATAAACGGGATAGTCAATTTTTGCAATAAGGTCTTTTATGGGTTATAATTATGCCAGATAACTTAAAAAATTATAATATGCCTTTTCCACATGAAAATGATACAAGAGGACTCATTGTAGATGATAGAATTCAAACCATTGATAGTGATCTAGAAAGTAACCGTGGAGATATGATAGATGGATTTCTAATTTTGGGAGGTCCGATTCTTGCTTGTGGCTCATTAATACTTGCAGAAGTGACAGGTTCAAATGCTTTTCATGTTGGTACTCTAACATCAGTTGTGATGGTAGCTCGTGGTATTAGAAACAAGTTTGTTAAGTGAAAATAACTAGACTTCGGTTCGGATAGTAGGCATATGAAAAACTCCCTCATAAAGGGAGTTTTTTCTTCATATAAGTTAGCGGAGATTATTCCTCACTATCCATCTCAAACCTAACGCTCTTACCCATTGTAGGAGCTAGGACCATACCGTTGTATAGTTGGTTAACTTTTTTACCGATTACACTTGCAACTTCTTCTAAAGCGAAGTTGATGTTCTCGATAACTTGGGAGTCATCCATCTCAAGGGCAGCGATCTTTAAGTGGACTCCACCTTGCTCGTCACACTTGAAATTCATCTTACCTTGCTTGTACTCTTTGATTGCACCTGCGAAGTCTTCAGTTACTGTTCCTGTTTTAGGGTTTGGCATTAGACCTTTAGGTCCTAGTTGCTTACCTAATGCAGCGATCTGTGGCATCACATCTGGAGTTGCGATAGCAACTTCGAAGTTGATCTTTCCAGCTTTAACATCTTTAACTAATTCAGACATAGTTGAAAAGTCAGCTCCAGCTTCTGCAGCAGCTTTCTCATTTCCTTCGTTTGTGAATACAGCGATCTTTACGTCACTAGTTCCAAAAGAGTGGGGAAGTGAGAATGAACCTTTGATTGATTTTGCATCTTTGTCTTTTGGAAGTTTAACGTCCAAGTGAAGTTCGATACTTCCTTTGAAATTTCCATATGCTTGTTTCTTTACTTGAGCAACAGCTTCTGACATTGACATAGTCTCAGTCGTAGCTTTCTTTGCTGCGTTTACATAGTTTTTTCCTCTTGTACCCATTTTGATTTTTACTTATTGTTAATTAATTTTTAATGATTTCTTAATTTCAATTTCCCAAAGAGAGAAACTATTTCTCTATCTCTACACCCATCTGTTTTGCAGTACCTTCGACGATCTTCTTAGCTGCCTCAACGTCTCTTGTGTTTAGGTCAGGTAGTTTAATCTCGACGATCTCAAGAACTTGAGCTTGCGATAACTTACCGACTTTTTTGATATTAGGGGTAGGAGAGCCTGATTTTAGGTTTAGAGCCTTCTTGATTAGAGCTGACACAGGAGGTGTCTTGTAAGCCATATCGAAAGTTCTGTCATCGTAGATTGTCAGGATAACTGGAGTTAAGATACCACCAGCATCTTTTGTGTCTTCATTAAATCTTGAGATGAATTGGTTTGCATCAATCCCTGTAGGAGAAAGTGCAGGTCCCAGTGGGGGAGCCATTGAAGCTCTTCCAGCTGCGATTGTAAATTTCATCTTTCTAGTTACTTCTTTTGCCATAATAATTTTTAGATTTCTATTTTAATAATTTCTTAATTTTTAACGATTCTTTTACAACTCTTAAAGTTTCTCTATCTGTGAGAACTCAAGGTCAACTGGTGCTTCACGACCAAGGAAAGAGATCATAACTTTTATCTTACCTTTGATATCATCGATCTCGCTGATACTTCCGATAAAGTCAGCAAATGGTCCATCGTTGATCTTAACGGCTTCACCAACATTGAAGCTTGATTGGTATGCAGGAGTCTCAACTTCCATGAACTGCATGATAGCTTTAACTTCTTTCTCAGGTAGGGGTCTAGGATACTTGTCAGTCTTAACAAATCCTCTAACACCTTCTGTGTTTGAGATGATTGTCCAAGTGTCTTCGTCTAGTTTCATCTTGATCAAGACGTATCCTGGGAAGATTCTTTCATTTTTAACAGTTTGTTTTCCGTTTTTAACTACTATCTTCTTCTGAACAGGTACAAAGATCTCAGGTACAAACTTCTCCATACCAGTAGCTTCAACACGTTGCTGAATAGCTTCACAGACTTTGTTCTCATAGTTAGATTGAGCATAAAGAACGTACCACTTACAATCCCTGTGTGGTTTTACTTTCTTTTTCTTCTTTTCACTTTTAAGCTCAGTAGTACCTTTTGGTGCAGTCTTGTTTGACTTTGCATCAGCTAGGATATCTGAATTTGCTTGAGTCTTAGCCATAGTCAATTAGCTTTCTAAAATAATATTTCTTAACTCCGTAAAGACAAAATCTGAAGCGACTATCATTAAGGAGAGAATTACACAGATTATAACGACATAAGCCATTAGTTGCAATGCTTGATTTCGTGATGGCCACTTAACTTTGGCAATCTCTGCTGCTATCTGTCTTGGTCTCATTTTAATCTTTTTAAATTAAATGATTATCTTTGTTTCTCCGAAATGGCGAATAATCCATCCAGAAGAGTCAATTAATGTGAGGCATTAATTAGCATATTTAGTACTTATTATATGGTATTTCAGGAATTTTTCTATAAAGAAATTTAGGGGTTGGGCTGCATTGTCGGTCTGTGAAGTTCAGCTTCCCGAATTAACCGTGGATAATAAATATTATCTCCGAACCATTCTTTGATAGGGGAAAGCAGATTAGCCGCATCATATGCATCGATATTTTGAAGGTATATCAATGATTCGGACATCAGTTCATAAACTGTTGATGAAGCTTCAAAAGATATACTTGGACTAATAATGTTGCTACATCCTGTTGTTACTAATGCGAATGCGCATGCGGAGAATAGTAATACAGTTTTTCTGTCCATACTGAATCATACCCTATAGTCTCCTGGATCGTCAAGTTTATATGGTTTGATTATAAAACCAAAATCGTAAAGATATTGTTTTGGGATAATATATGAACAGGGGTGTTAAACTGGCAGGCCCGCCAAGACTCGAACTTGAGCTGTCGGTTTTGGAGACCGATGTTCTACCAACTAAACTACAGGCCCTTAATATGCTCCAAGTTGAAGTTAACTTGGAACTTTTAAAGCAAAAATAAAGATTAAGTAATTATTAATTCTTTATTAGAAATAATGAGGTTTTAATGAACTACTTAATCTTTGCTTCTTTGTGCATTGTTTTTTGATTACAATGCTTACAAAACTTCTTTTTCTCTAGTTTTTCTTGTTGATTATTGCCTTTGTACTCAGTGTAGTTTCTCTTTTTACAAGTATCTACAGTACATTGAAGTGCAATAGTAACTTTTTTCTTTGTACTTGCCATGAGGGTATTATACTAGATATTTTACAGTTGTCATTATGGAATTGGCAATTAAACTTCTTATTGGGAAAATTTTGTTAATGAAGGTAGACTGTGGGATATCCCGCTTTTGCTATGCGAAAGCTTTGCTGTCCTTTAACTTAACCAATCGCTAGCGCTCTTGGGAGTTAAAGGCTCGAACCTCCGGTTCTCATCCAATCTATTCAACTCAGTAAAAACGACTCTAAAGAGTCGCTTTCACTGAGCTGGATTCGGGATTCGAACCCGAGACCTCTCCCTTACCATGGGAGTGCTCTAGCCAACTGAGCTAATCCAGCATTGAATTTGTATAAGATTATACAGAAATTTTTGTAGTAGAAAATATTGAGTTTTAGTTGATTATATATGAATTATTAGATATAAACTGATTATGGCGCATGAAGTTGTTGGAACATCGGAAGCAAATAGTCGTTCAGAATTAGAAAGGATAAGAAAATTAGCATATTCAACACCAAATGCTGAGGAACCTGTTGTTGGATTTACTTTGACAGGAAAACAGTTTCATAAAGATGATCTAGAGCATAAAGAATCTTTAGAGTTAGGGGCTAAACTTACAGATGTAATAGCAGCAGAATGTTTAAATGCCAAAGAACGATTTCTCCTTAGAACAATGTGGACAGATTTCTTGTCAAAGGATTCTCTACCTTTGTATTACGCATTACTAGAAAAAGCTAAAAAGGACCCGAATGTCCTTTTGGAGATTCAACTGGATCCTATAAGTACAGGTGCTAGGAAGTTCGATGATTTATGGGCAATGGCGACAGAAGGAGTTGAGAATCCAAGTGGCGAAATAGATGAAGGTAAGAGAAAAGCGAATTTTAATAAAATGTTGTTTTATCAAGAACTTGGTTTTGGTGAAGGTGAGCGAGAGAGTTTGAGGAGATATTACGCTTTAAGAGAGGCTGGGGTTACTGTTACAGTTGATAAGGAAAAAGCGAAATTCCTAAAAGATGCAAGATGGAATCAACATTCTAAATATATGATCGTTGATGATAAAGTAATGTTAACAAGTGTAAATTTTGATGGCCCAGTATTGGGAGGTTTTGACTATGGCTTGTACTTTGATAGGTGTACATACCCTAATCTATTTAAAGTAGTTGAGGGGCTATCAAGAGGGGAGAGAGTTAGTGAAGATTTCGAAGTTGATGTATCAAGACCGAATCAAAGTACTACGACTTTTTTGTATCACGCAGGACTTGGCTCTTACAGTAGGTTCATTGAGAAGGTGCTATTAAAACCAAACTTAAAAGGTTCTTTAGACTTTATGTGGTTTGGTCAATTTACCCCATTCTTGAATATTTCTAAGCTTCTAGCTAGGCACTTTGGTCATCTATCGTTAGCAGATAAGAAAAGGAGGATCTATGGTGGGAGTAAAGATAATTATGAATTTGGCTTGAGTAAGCCACTGGCTATTTTGCATATGGAAGCAACCAGGATAAGGGGTGAGGGTTTCGAGCCCAATGAGCTTCCATTCTTTTTTCATCCAAAGATTGTATTTCTATTATCTAGGGATAAAGACGGTAATGAAGTAGAGTCAGTTATCTTTGGTACATCTAACCTCACACCTATTGAGAAGATAGGTGTTGGTACTGAAGACACTAGTCTTTATACAAGTGATCCACTTATTGTTGGGCAATTGAAGAAAATCTTTGGTGTTAAGTATGAAAGTGGTAGGATCACTTTGTTGAATTAGTATCTTTATCTTTTCTTCTGCTAAAATATAAAATGAACTCACCCTCACATGTAATCCTTAATACTTTTCTACTTCGCAATAGGGCGGGGGAGTATCTTAAGTTTGCAGCTCTTGGGTCATTCTTACCTGACCTTGCTATCACTATCTTTAGTATTTATGTGTTTAGTTTTACTAACTACTCGGCGGAGTATGTATGGAACGATTATTACTATAATTCTGATTGGCAGGGGTTCTTCCAAGCGAGCCACTCGTTTGTTATATGGGGTTTAGTTATAGGTGTCGCGTATTTATTAAAAGTTAATAAGTTGCTATGGCTTGGGGTAGGCGGGCTGTTGCATTCTACCTGTGATTTTCCACTACATAACGGGGATGCCTATCAGCACTTTTATCCTCTTAGTAATTGGAAATTCCATAGTCCTGTCAGTTATTTCGAGGTAGATCATTACGGCTTGTATTGGTCAGTTATTGAAGCAAGTCTAATGATCTGGATCTATATCAAGTTCTTCAGGCAGCAAGCTAATTGGTGGAAATACCTCGTTCTATTTTGGGGAGTACTAATGGCAGGTGGTGCTTTCTTAGCAATCCTTATAAATTACGGGATAATTAATCCTTAATAATTCTTCTATATTAACAGGAGATTAATACCCATCATCTACTTGCTGGATATCTTCGAAGAAACTGAATTGCTTATCGAACTTATTAAAATCAGTGAACTTCACGTCGTCGTAAAGATCATAATCACCACTAAGCATTTGCTCTTTAGTTAACCAAAAGTTCTCTTGTAGATCAGTCTTCTTAATTAGCTCGCCTTGCACTTCAGTAGCAACAAAATTATAGAACATCACATCATGAAAAGCTTCGCCTCTCTCGTTTTTTCTAATTTTGCGGTAAAGGCTAATTAGATGCCACCTTTTAGCTGTAAGTCCAGTCTCTTCAAGTAGCTCTCTCTCAGCCACTTCTTGTGCCGACTCACCAAAGAATATCTTGCCTCCAAGGGCTCCGACCTTACCGTAGTAGGGTTGCCTTAATCTTTTGCTGCAAAGGTTCTCAGTTTCTCCATTCTCATTTTTACGGATCAATCGAAAAAGTACACTTACCTTAGGAAATTTTCTCTCAATCTTGATGTCATCATCGAACCTGCTTGTTAAGTCTTTTCCTGGATTTGTTAGTTTGTATAATCCTGACTCGACATCTTTTAAAACCAAACCTTCTTTCAGCAGTTTTTTTAGATGGTAATTTAGATGTTCAGAGTCAAATCCTTCAATCTGAAGTTCATTAAACTTTAACTCTATTGAGAGGGCTAACTTCTTTAGTAGTTCTTGCTGTATAAAATGCCTTGTCTGTTTCATGTGGTACTTATTATTATATTTTAATAGTGGTATTTTAGGAACTGTACATATGTAATCAACTGAAAATAATTTTAGTATGTTTCTGTTAAACTCTAATAGTGAAAAATTTACTTCTTATCGATGGACATTATTTATTATTTAGATCATTCGCTGCACCATTTAAGTTCAACTCATCAAAGGGAACTCCATTGCACCTTTTAACGATGTATTTGAAATACCTCCGTACTTATGTAGAAGCTTCCAGGGCTGATTGCGTACTTGTTTGTTTTGATTCGAAGGGCAAAACTGATAACCATCAGCTTTCAAAAGAGTATAAGGCGAATCGTAAGTTAGATTATTCTGCAGATGAGGACAATCCTTTTCTGCATATGGATAATTTGAAAATTATGCTGGCTAGATTAGGGATTAGTTATATCGAAAGGCCTGGTGTAGAGGCTGACGATCTGATCGCCTCTGCTTCAAAAACTTATATGAACGCTAATATCTTTATTGGTTCAAACGACACTGATTTTTATCAATTATTAAGTGATAGGGTAAGTTGTTTAAAATTAAATAAGGGCAATGTTGAAGTGATTGGGTCGCAAAATTTAGTTGAACTTTATGGAATTATGCCAAGTCAGTATGTCCGATGGAAATCTCTAGTGGGCGATAGTGCAGATAATATAAAAGGAATTCCTAGGGTTGGAGTTAAGACTGCCTCTAAGATTATTAATGGTGAAGTAAATAAAGAGCTGACTGAGTATCAAGATATTATTGATCTCAATACTCAGTTAATCACACTCAATTCTGAACTGGAAATACCTTTTCAATTAGAAGACCTAAACTTTCAAAGTGTAGATCTGATGAATTCGAATAAGGAATTATTTAACGTCTGTGGATTCTGAATTCTCATATTCTCTAGGGTCTAGTTCTAACTTTACAATTCTTTTTCCAGTCCATTTAGAAACTCTTTCGAATCCTTTAAATTTAAATCCGAGTCTAGATGCAGTTTCGCATTTTAGATTTAGTTCATTTGATTCGTATAAAGATTTTAGGCTCCAAACGTGGATCTGTTTTGCACCTGCCTTTTTATAGAATTCTAGTGCGTTAATCATTAACTCTTGGAATAATTCTTTGCTCTTATAATTTTCTAGGCAGTAAATATCTTGTATCTCTGCCTCTCCAATATCAAAGTAGTCTTCCACAGGCTCGCCAACAAGGATCCCAACTACTTTATCCCCATCCATTGCAGCAAATGTTGGTTGTTCTTTGCGCATTAGATTGGCGTAGCTTACCCATGCTAACTTATCCTTAAGTGTGCCAAGATCCATTTCAATATATGCAAAGCCACCAGGAGAGAGTGCTTTTACTAAAAATTGCTCACAATCTCTTGCCAACGCTTCTTCTCTTACTTGTATTATGTTCACTATTAATCTTCTTATATTTTATATAAGATGATTTTATAAAAGGTATCTTGTTCTGTCGAGTTTGACGGGTAATTCCGGAAATGTGATAATGTGATATGAAGAAAAATAGTAAAATTAGAAAAGTTCTTAAAGACTTTGGGCTAAGTGATAATGAAGTTGAAATATATTTGCTTTCACTAAGTGAACCAGGGATCTCACCATTCCAGATCTCCAAGAGTACCTTAATCCCTAGGACAACTGTTTATGACACATTGTTATCCTTATCTTCTAAAAAACTTGTCGAACTGGAACAAAGTGATGGTTTTACAAAAAGACAGACTAAAGTATTCGCTAAGGATCCAAGCAACATAAGGAAATTAGTTCGCAATAAAAAGAAGAAGCTAGATATGCTCGAAGTTAGGTTGGTAGACTCATTGCCTTCACTTAGAGAGAAATACACTAGTGTACAGAATGAGCAATTTGAAATTAAATATGGTTTAGAAGGGGTTAATTCTCTGAATAATGAATTATTTAGGGAGGAGATGGTTATTAACCCTATGATATCGGTTGATACTCAAGGCCTTAAGGCTGTTAATCAAGGCTTAGATAGTGATCTTGAAAGCAGTAGCAGGTCTTGTCGAATGATTACACCACTTAACGAATGGGTTGAGCATGTAATAAGTTATCAATTCTTGAGGGATAAGAGATACTTAGTGGGTAGGGATGTTCGTTATATTAATGAATATAATTTCAACCCTAGAGTACGAATAAGTCTCTCGAATTTCCAGTTAAAACTGATATGTATAGATGGTGATGAGTGCTGGGGGATGCTATCAGAGAGTGAAGCTCTTTATGAGACGTATAGCACAATATTTGAGGTGCTATGGTCTTGTGCGAAGCCATTCGATCAAGACTTGGTAAAATCCTTTGGGGAGAATGATTTCATGGAAGCTCAAAGGTTTTTAGCTAAAAAGAATAAGTAGGATAACCTCATGTGTTCAAATCAGTCAAAATTTATCATATGCAAGCGAGATATCAGGTTTCTAGTACTTGAAAGCTTTCCTGGTATCAAGTTAGATCGGTCTTTAAAGTTGAGGGGTGATGAAGGCTAAAATCTTCGCTCCCACTATGAATTTATAAAACAAATAAAAATCCCACTTT